>JAGXAZ010000028.1 GCA_018971365.1 Gammaproteobacteria bacterium
TTGCCCACGCTTACGCTGCGCGTGCCGTGAGAAATGGCTTGAGCACGCGTCCGGTATGGCTGGCGCGTTGCGCCACCGTCAGCGGCGGACCCGACGCCACGATCCGGCCGCCGGCCGCGCCGCCTTCCGGTCCGAGGTCAATCACCCAATCGGCCTCGGCGATGACGTCGAGATTGTGTTCGATCACCACCAGCGTATGTCCGGCTGCGACCAGGCGGTGCAATACCGCTATGAGTTTCTCGACATCCGCCATGTGCAGGCCAACGGTCGGCTCATCCAGCACGTAGAGCGTGGGTTTGGCGCGCTGCCGCTCCAGCGCCGGTGCCGCCTTGGCAAGTTCCATGACCAGCTTGATGCGCTGCGCCTCGCCACCCGAAAGCGTCGGGCTCTGCTGGCCGAGCGTGAGATAACCGAGCCCTACCTGCTCCAGCAAATCAAGGGCTCGGTGCACGCGCGGCTGCGCACGGAAAAACTCCACGGCCTCGGTTACCGTCATGGCCAGCACCTCGGCAATAGTCTTGCCGCGCCAGCACACAGCCAGCGTTTCGCCGTTGAAGCGCGCACCGTTGCACACCTCGCAGCGCACGCGCACGTCGGGCAGGAAGTTCATTTCCACGCGCTTCATGCCCTGGCCCTCGCAGGCCTCGCAGCGCCCACCGGCGGTATTGAAAGAGAAACGTCCCGCGCCCCAGCCGCGCAGCCGTGCCTCGGGCACCTCCGCGAACAACCTGCGGATGGTGTCCCAGATTCCTATATATGTGGCGGGACAGGAGCGCGGCGTCTTGCCGATCGGCGTCTGGTCCACCTCCAGCACGCGGCCGAGTGCGGCTGCACCCTCGATGGCGCGGCAACCACGGAGCTTCGGCTTGCGACTGCGCGCCGCCAGCAGCGCACGCACATTGTCGTGCAGCACCTCGCGCACCAGCGTGCTCTTGCCGCTGCCGGATACGCCGGTGACACAGGTGAAGCGTCCGACCGGAATCGTCACGTCCAGCTGCTTGAGATTGTGCAGGTCCGCGCCGCGAATCCTGAGCGCCGGATCGCCGCGCCGCACGGCACGATGTGCATCCGCATCATGCCGCAGGGGATGCAGCAGGTAATGCCCGGTAATGGACTCGGGACTGCGCCGGATTTCTGCCAGCGTACCCGCTGCCACCAGGCGCCCGCCGTCGCGGCCCGCACCCGGACCGAGATCCACGACGTTGTCGGCCGCGGCCATGGTGTCTTCATCGTGCTCCACCACCACCACGGTGTTGCCCTTGTCGCGCAGCTGCGTCAGTGTCGCGAGCAGGCGCGCGTTGTCGCGCGCATGCAGGCCGATGGAAGGCTCGTCGAGGATGTAGCACACGCCGCGCAGGTTGGAACCGAGCTGGGCCGCAAGCCGGATGCGCTGCGCCTCGCCGCCCGAGAGCGTGGGTGCGGCGCGGTCCAGCACCAGATAATCGAGTCCGACTTCCCGCAAAAACTGGAGGCGTGCCAGAATCTCGGGCAACACGTCGCGTGCGATTTCAGCCGCGCGCCCCGCAAGTTCGAGCTTGCCAAAAAACGCGCGCGCCTCGTCCACGGAAAGCGCGGCCAGTTCCGCAATGTTCCGGCCGGCGAACCGGACCGCCAGCGCCACGGGATTCAGCCGTCGCCCGTTGCAATCCGGGCACGGCTGCGCGTCGCCCTCCCACCACTCATTCCACCAGATTTCCTCGCCGCTGCTCTCCGCATCGAAGCCCGGCAATACCAATCCTGTCCCGTAACAGCTTTCGCACCAGCCGTGGCGCGAGTTGTAGGAAAACAGCCGCGGGTCAAGCTCCGGGAAACTCCGCCCGCAACCCGGGCAGTTGCGGCGCGTGGAGAACAGCTTCGGCGCCTCACCCGTGGCGAGCGCCTGGACCACGCCCTTGCCGTAATCCAGCGCACGCGCCAGTACGTCACGCAGCTCATGCTCGCTGCGAGCCGTGACCTTGAGCCTGCCCACCGGCACCTCGATATTGTGTTCCTGGAAGCGCGACAGCCGCGGCCAATTATCAGTCGGCATGAGCTTGCCGTCCACGCGCAGCTCTGGATAACCCTTGTTGCGCGCCCATTTTGCCAGTTCGGTGTAATAGCCCTTGCGCGCAACCACCAGCGGTGCAAGCAGCGTCAGCTCGCGGCCGCGGTACTCGCGCAGCAGCCGCACCAGGATCGCTTCGGCGGTCTGCGCCTCGATCGCGTGTCCGCAATCCGGACAATGCTGCACGCCCAGCTTCACGAACAGCAGGCGCAAAAAATGGTAAATCTCGGTGAGTGTCGCAACCGTGCTCTTGCGCCCGCCGCGGCTGGTGCGCTGCTCGATGGCCACGGTCGGCGGAATGCCGCGAATCTCGTCCACCTCCGCGCGCGCGGCCGGCTCCACGAACTGGCGCGCGTAGGCATTCAGCGATTCCAGATAGCGCCGCTGGCCTTCCGCAAACAGGATGTCGAACGCGAGTGTGCTCTTGCCGCTGCCGGATACGCCGGTGACCACCGTGAACCGCCCGCGCGGAATCGTGACATCGAGATTGCGCAGGTTGTGCTCGCGCGCGTTGTGGATAGATATGACGGATTTTCCTTCCTTGCCCCTTCGCACCACAGGAGAGAAGGCAGGATGAGGGGGGGATTCCAAGAGTTTCTCCCCGCGCATTGCCTCCCCGACATATTCTCGCAATGCCCTGCCGGTGTGACTTTGTGCATCGCGCATCACCTCTGCCGGCGTTCCCGCGCACACCAGCCGGCCGCCCTCGTCACCGCCCTCCGGGCCGAGATCGATGATCCAGTCGGCTGCGGCGATGACATCGAGATTGTGCTCGATCACCAGCAACGAGTGGCCGCGCGTGAGCAGCGTGTCGAACGCACTGAGCAGCACTGCGATATCGCTGAAATGCAGGCCGGTGGTCGGCTCGTCAAACAGAAACAGCGTGGGCTTGACGGAAGTCTTGCCGGGAGCCCGCGCGAGATGGCCGGCGAGTTTCAAACGCTGTGCTTCGCCGCCTGAAAGCGTCGGCACCGGCTGGCCAAGACGGATGTAGCCGAGGCCCACGGCCTGCAGCGGCTCAAGACCGGCGAGCACTTCGGCGTCATCCGCGAAGAACGCGGCTGCTTCATTCACGGTCATCTCCAGCACGTCGGCAACCGATGCGTGCCGCGCACCGCGTTCAAGTCTTACTTCCAGCACCTCGGAGCGGTAACGGCGCCCGCCGCAATCGGGACAGCGCAGATACACGTCCGACAAGAACTGCATCTCGACGTGCTCGAAGCCGCTGCCGCCGCAACCCGGACAACGGCCGTTGCCGGCGTTGAAGCTGAACGTGCCGGCCGTGTAACGGCGCTCGCGCGCAAGCGCTTCGGTGGCAAAGAGTTTGCGCACGGCATCGAAGACACCCACGTAGCTCGCCGGATTGGAACGTGCGGTCTTGCCGATGGGCGCCTGGTCCACCAGCACCACCTCGCCCAGCGCGTCGGCGCCCCGGAGTTCGGCGAAGGCGCCCGGCGCTTCGCTCGGCTTGCCGAATGATTTCAGGAGTGCGCGGTACAAGATGTCCTCCACCAGCGTGCTCTTGCCGCTGCCGGAAACTCCGGTGATGCAGACCAGCCGGCCAAGCGGAATGCGCACGTTGAGATTCTTGATATTGTGCTCGGTGGCATCCCGCACTTCGAGCCAGGTCGCATTCGCCTGCGGCGCACGCGGCACGCGCCGCGCAGTAACCTTCTTTCTGCCGTTCAGGTAATCGGCCGTGAGCGAACCGCGCGCCTGCGCAAGCTCCGCGGTACGCCCCCAGAAGACGATCTCGCCGCCCCGCTCGCCCGGTCCCGGGCCGAGGTCCAGGATGCGGTCGGCGGCCAGCATGATCTGCGGATCGTGCTCCACCACCACCAGCGTATTGCCGGCCGCACGCAGCCGCTGCAGGATATTCGTCACCCGCCCGATGTCGCGCGGGTGCAGGCCGATCGAAGGCTCATCCAACACGAACAGCGTGTTGGTGAGTGAAGTACCGAGCGCGGTGGTGAGATTGATGCGCTGCACCTCACCGCCCGAGAGCGTGCGCGACTGCCGGTCGAGCGTGAGATAACCCAGACCCACGTCGGTGAGATACCGCAGGCGCGCGCGCACGCCTTCGAGCAATTGCGCGGTGGCCTCATCGTGCGGCGGCGGCAGGCTGAGGGTGTCGAAAAACCCGCGCGTACGCGTGATCGGCAAACCCTGGATGTCGGCGATATGCAGCCCCGGTAATGTGCGGTACGCACTGTCCGCCTGCATGATGGTTTGCGGCTTGCAGCGTTGCTCCGGAGACAACACCCGGTCGGCTTCCGCGCGCGTGCCCACGCGGAAATACATCGCCTCGGAATGCAGACGCGTGCCCGCACACTCCGGACAGGTGGTGTAGGCACGGTATTTCGAGAGCAGCACGCGGATGTGCATCTTGTAGCTCTTCGATTCCAGCCACTTGAAAAAGCGCGTCGCGCCGTACCATTTGCGCTCTTCCCAGGAGCCCTCCCCCTCGATCACCCAGCGGCGGTGCTTGTCGGCAAGCTCACGCCACGGCACGTCCAGCGGCACGCCGCACTTTTTTGCGTAGCGCACCAGATCGCGTTGGCAGTCGCGGTAGCTCGGTGTCTGCCAGGGTTTGACAGCACCGCCGGCGAGCGTCCTGGATTCATCCGGGATCACCAGCCCCCAGTCAATGCCGAGCAGCCGTCCGAAGCCGCGGCATGCCGGGCAGGCGCCCAGCGGCGAATTGAACGAGAACAGATTCGGCCGCGGTTCGGAATACTCAATGTCGCAGTCCGCGCAATGCAAGGAATCCGAAAACCGCCGCGCCCTGCCGGGCTGTTTGCCGGCGCTCAGAGGATAAACACTCAAACGGCCATGACCGCGCTGGAAGGCGGCTTCCAGCGCTTCCGCCAAGCGCGCACGGTTGTCGTCCGCAATCCGCGGCCGGTCCTGCACCACTTCGATATCCCGGCCGGCGCGCCTGTGGATGTGCGTGTAGCCCTGCGCGGCCAGCAAGGCTTCGACTTCCCTGCCGGAGAAATTCGAGGGTACCCGGATGCCAAAGGTAATCAGGGCATGCTGGCCGGCAAACGCCGTATCCGCCAACAAGGCGGCGGCAACCGATTCGGCCGTATCGCGTCGCACTTCCCGCCCGCAATTGCGGCAATAGAGCCGCGCCGCGCGGGCAAACAGCAGCTTCAGGTGATCGTTGAGTTCGGTCATGGTGCCGACGGTGGAGCGCGAACTGCGCACCGGATTCACCTGATCAATCGCAATCGCGGGCGGGATGCCCTCGATGCGGTCCACCGCCGGACGGTCCTGGCGGTCCAGGAACTGGCGTGCGTAGGGCGAAAAGGTTTCGACGTAGCGGCGCTGGCCTTCGGCGTAGAGCGTGTCGAACGCGAGCGAGGATTTGCCGGAGCCGGACACGCCGGTCACCACGATCAACTCGTTGAGCGGAACGTCGAGGTCAAGATTCTTGAGATTGTGCTGGCGGGCGCCGCGCACACGGATGAAATCATCGGACATAGGGCGCGTATTTTAGCAGCCGCCCTGCCGGTGCGTTGGACGGCCTCGTTTACTTCAGGTTGGTGATGCCGTGCGGCACGTGGCCGGACGTGACATAGCCGGCGGCGGCTTCCACGTGGCCTTTCTGGTCGTCGAAGAAGATGTCGGCGCCGAAGGTTTTGAGGAACGCGCCTTTGGGCAGCCCGCCGAGAAACAGGGCTTCGTCTATGCGGATGTTCCAGGCGCGCAGCGTGCGAATCACGCGCTCGTGCGCCGGCGCCGAACGCGCGGTCACGAGCGCGGTGCGGATGGGCGCGCCATCCGGCGGGTACTGTCTCTGGATATGCTGCAAGGCCGCGAGAAAATTCTTGAACGGCCCGCCGGACAGGGGTTCCCGCGCCTTGTTGCGTTCGCTTTCAGAAAATGCCGCGAGCCCCTGCCGCTGATACACGCGCTCGGCTTCGTCCGAGAACAGCACGGCGTCGCCGTCAAAGGCGATGCGCAACTGCTCGCGGCCGCCGTCCTCGGCGCGCGCCGGCACGATGGCGGCGGCCGCGCGCCCGGCGTCCAGTGCCCGCACCACGTCCGCGGCCTCCGCGGACAGGAACAGGTCGGCGCTGAAGGGTTCCACGTAACGCCAGGGCGCGGCACCGTTGGTAAACGCCGCGCGCGTGATATCCAGACCGTAATGCTGGATGGAATTGAAGATGCGCAGGCCGGTGTCGGCGCTGTTGTGCGACAGCAGGATCACCTCCACGCGCCGCGTGGGTGCGTCCTCATTCAGGCGCAGGAGCTTGTTGACCAGCGGAAACGCCACGCCCGGCGCCAGCAGGTCGTTCTCGTGTTCGATCTGATAGCGCGAATAGGCTTCCAGCCCCTTCGCGGTGAATATCCGGTGGCTGGCTTCGAGATCAAACAACGCACGCGAGCTGATCGCGACCACCAATTGCTGCGTGTTGTCCGTCATTCCAGATCCACGTCCACTTCGTGAAAGCTGCCGAGCAGCGGAAAATACAGACCCGCCTTTACCGGCCGGTTCCCGAACGCGCGCATCAGCGTCACGTAACGACGGAGTTGCGGCCGATAACGCTCGGCTTCGCGTGCGAGGAAGGCCTCGCGCTCCGCACCTTCATGCCGGCTGGTCTTGTAATCCACAATCCAGCACACGCCATCATTATCCACGAAGCTGCGATCGATCACACCGGTCACGAGCCGCCGGTTCTCGAAACCGCTGAGTGCAAATTCGCAGCGCGCGTCCGGCCCGCGCACCGCCAACAGACGCCGGCCGGTATCATCGGCCAGCATGCGCTCGACGGCCTGTTGCACGGTTTGCACGGCGCCAGGCAATTCCTCCGCCGGCACGCCGGCTTGCTGCAACCATGCGCGCACCCGATCTGTACCCATTGCCACGCGCGCGGCGTCCTGCACATCGCCTTCGGCGGTGGCGATGCGCTGCAACAGGCGGTGCACCACCGTACCGATGTGTCGCAGGGTATCGCCGGCCCAATCGAACTCGAGCGGCGGCGGCGCGGCGGCGAGCGTGCCTGCGCCTTGCCAGGCAACATCCGCGGGCGGCGCGGGTAGCTGCCAGCCGCACGGCACACGTCGCAGCCGCACCTGCGGTGCAGAACCGGTCCCAGCCTCCGCCGACGCGACATATCCGCGCAGGGCTTTCTCGAAATCACCCGCCACGGCCGGCCATAAAGCCTGCAACAAGGTACTGGCCGCGGGAGCCTTGAGTTCGCGCACACCGTGCTTTTCGCTGTATTTCACATGCCCGAACAAATGCAGGGCTTCGCGCGCGCGTGTGGCCGCCACATACAAGAGACGTTGGCGCTCGAAGTCTTCCTGCTCGGCGCGCAACGCCAATACCAGTTCGTAGTGCGGGTCCTGATCGCTGCCACGTGCATTCAGCGGCGCGAGCAGCAGATCGGGCTCGCCGCTGGCGCGCGTGCGCTCCAGGTACATCAGCAGCGGGCGCGACGCGCGCCCCCCGCCCGTGCCGAGTCCGGGGACGATCACCACATCGAACTCGAGCCCTTTGGCCTTGTGAATGGTCATCACCTGCAG
The DNA here is from genome assembly GCA_018971365.1 of Gammaproteobacteria bacterium. Lineage (GTDB taxonomy): Bacteria > Pseudomonadota > Gammaproteobacteria > Natronospirales > REEB76 > REEB76. Next base: position 7,580 of record JAGXAZ010000028.1, read on the forward strand.
CCGGTCGTCGGCGTCGGGATCCGGCTCGGCGTAAAGCTCGGCCAACGCCGCCTCGAATGCGCCCATGTCGGCAAGCGTGCCGCCCGCATCGAAGCTTTCCAGCAGCGCGAGAAACGCCTCGGCATCCTCGAGATCTTCACCCGATGCGCACACTGCCGGACCGCCGAGCTGCAACCACAACTGCTCCACTTGCACACGCAGGCTGGCGCGCCTCTGTGCGGCGAGTGCCTCCTGCAAAATCCGGCGCATGCGCAGATAGCGCAGCCGTCCGTCGGGGCTGAGCCGCGTCACGCGCGTCTCGTCGTTAAGCACCTCGCTGAGCGTGCGCGTCTCGTCATCTCCGGCAAGCGCGTGTAAATCAGCGAGCGTGAGACCGCTCCAGGGCGCGCGCAGCACCGCAAGCCAGGCGGTGCGGTCACCGCCATGCCACAGCAGGCGCGTGAGCGACATCAGGTCGCGCACCACCGGGCGCTCACCGAGTTGCTCCAGTTCCATGGCACGGAAGCGCAAGCCTTCACGCCGCAACAGCGGCACCAGCGCCGCCAGGTGATTGCGCCCGCGCACCAGCACCGCGACCTTGTGCCCGGCGGCATGTGCCGCGCGGATGGTGGCAAGGATCTCCACCGCTTCGCGCTCGGAATTCTTGCCGAAAGCCGCGTGCACCTGAACGCTTGCGCTGGCATCAGGAGCGCGCGCGGGCGTACAGGGGCTGTACGCCAATGCCCCGCTCGCCATGTCCACGTGTTGTGGAAATACTCTTTCAAAGGCGGAATTGATCCATTCGAGCAGCGCCGGGCGCGAGCGGAAGTTCACGCTCAGTCTGAGCTCCGTAAGCGGCAGCGCACCGATGCCCGACTGTTGCGCGCGCAAGAACAGGCCGACCTCGGCCTCGCGGAATCGGTATATGGACTGCATCGGGTCGCCGACCACGAACAGGCTGCGACCGTCGCCCGGCTGCCAGCCCGCGGTCAGCCGCTCGAGCAACGCGAACTGGTTGAAGGAGGTGTCTTGAAATTCATCCATCAGCAGGTGATGGATGCGGTAATCGAGCGCCAGAGCGAGATCGGTCGGCGCCTCGGCACTGCCGAGGGCACGCACGGCCCGCAACGCCACTTCGGCATAATCGACCTCGCCGCGCTCCGCAAACAAAACCTGCAGTTGCGCGACCGCGAGCGGCAAGAGCGCAAGCAGCGCATTCAGCACCCGCAGCTGTGCGGCATCGAGCGGCCCCGCCGGCAGGCGCCGGATGCGGCCCAGCACGGCCGGCAGTTGCCGATCGGCGCACAAGCGGCGCAGGACCTCGAGCAAACGCGTCTTTTCACCGCGGTGCGCCGGATCGAATCCAAGTTTGGCGTCCACGGTCTTGCGCCAGTCATCCGCTTGGGTCAACAGCAACGCGGCCAATCCGCGCCACACGGGCAAAGCCTCAAGCGTGGCCAGCGGAAACGCCGGCAGCTCCGCACAGGCCAGCAACGTCGAATTGCTGCCCTTGGCGCGCAAAGCGCCGGCGGCAAACGCGGCGAGCTCCGCAAGTTCCGGTTTCAAATCATGCGGAATGGCCACCATGGCAAGCTGCAACTGATGCTCGATCTCGTGACGGAAGGCCAGTTCCAGCGCGGCGCCATCCGTGCTCCCGCCGGCACCGATGTGCCGCAACCATTGGTCGCGGCGCGCCAACATGTCGGACAACAGCGCAACGGCGCGCGGCAGGTCGTTGTCCACGTGTTCCAGCAGCACGCGCAGCGCCGCGGATTCTTCGGCACTTCCGTCGTCGAGCAAGGCCAGCGTGCGGCGCGCGGCTTGCTCATAAAGGACTTGGGGTAGCTCGGCAATGCGCGGCGGCCCGCCGCTGCCGGAGAGCACCGGCATCTGCCGCACCAGCTCGGCATTCAGCGAATCCACGGTCTGGATGCGCAGGCGCGCCGGATGTTGGGCCAGGCGCCAACCCCGCTGCGCATCGCGCTCGCACACTTTGCGCGCCAGTTCCCAAGTGCGCCGGTGGTAGTGGTCCGCGGGGGGGGTATCGCCGGCCGCGGACTGCAATGCCGCAAGAATACGGTTGCGCATTTCACTCGCAGCCTTGACGGTAAAAGTAATCGCCACGATCTCTTCGGGCGACTCCACGCCTGCGAGCAACCGCAGGAAGCGCTGGGTCAGCAAACCGGTCTTGCCGGAGCCCGCCGGCGCCTGCACCACGAAGGACTCCCGCGGGTCGAGGGCGCGCGTGCGTTCGGCCTGATCCGCGATCTCAGCCATCTTCCGGATCTCCGAGCGCTTCGAATTCATCGATGCGGCAAAGCGCAGCCAGATGGCAGTGGCGACAGGTGACGTTGCGATTCTTGGGCGCCACCTGTGCCGCGCCCGCGGCGTAAGCCGCCGCTAAATTTTCGAGCACCCGCCGCCAGTGCGTGAGCAGTGCGTCCCAGTCCGTGCAGTCGTCGGGAGGTCGTTGCAACTGGGCAACCGCGGTAACGCCCGGCGCGACACCGTCAGCACGCGCATAGCCGCGATACTCGACCTCCCCAGGGCGCAAAATGGCAAACAGCAGGGCGGAAATATCCTGTGCAGCGGTCACGGCGTAACACGGCAACTGCGGCTCGTCGGGACGCTCACCCTGCCAGGCCGAGGGCGTGGCATCGCCGGTTTTGTAATCAATGATCGCGTGACTGCCGTCCGCGAGCCGGTCAAGCCGGTCCACGCGCGTGTTGAACTGTAACGGCCCGAGGGTGATTTCGCGCTGCCACTCGCGCTCTGCCACGCTGAACGGCGCACGCGCGCGTTCGAGTTGCAACCAGCCGCGCAGCAGTTGCAGCAGCCGGCCGCGCTCCAGTGCCATAAATGCCGGCGACCAGGCTTGCGGCTGCTGCGCGCGCAGCGGCGCCAAGGCCGCATCCACGCAGGCGGCTTCCAGCCGCTCAAGCTCGGCTGCACTGCGGCTGACGAGCGTCGCATGATCGGGAAGCTCGGCATGCAGACGAAACAGGACATCGTGCAGGAGGCTGCCGCGCTGCAGGGCATTTAGGCCCGGTTCGGGCACCACCATCGGCTCGGCGCCCAGCCGGTGCCATGCAAATGCCTGAAACGGGCAAGCCGCTTGCGATTTCAGAATGGCGGTGCCGCCGTGCACGGAATGCCCGGCAAGCGCCGGTGCGCGGGCATCGTCAAGGTACTCCAACACGGGAGCCGCCGCATGCAGGTACTGCGTGAACGACACCTCGCGCACTTGGGAAATCTGTCCCAATGCGATCTCGGGAAGCGCCGCAAACAAGGGACTCGGACGCAGTTCACGGTCCGCATCGCGCAGAGCTGTGCTGACCACAACATCCGTGGCGCCGGCGAGAAGCCGTGCGGTCAAGCGCGTGGCGTAGTCCAGTTCGCGCTGCGCGCCGGCATGCGGCATGCCGAGTTGGCGCTGCAGCTGTGCGGGAATCAGCGGATTGGGGCGTGGACTTGCCGGCCAGACGTCATCCGACCAACCCGCGATCCACAGATGATCAAAGCGCAGGCCGGCGCCCTCCAGGATACCCAGCACCTGCACCGGCACTTCGTCGCTCGCCGGCTGGAAGGTTTGCTGCACCGCGAGCCGCGCGAGCTGCGCGACGGCCTGCTCGATGGTCCGGGTTTCTGCCAGCACATCGAGACGTGCAAGTTCGCCAAGGACTGTGCAGAAGGCTTCCAGCGCCTGATGTTCGGCGCTGTCGCGCGGGCGTTCACCGGGCCAGCCCAGGGTCGTCAGCACCGTGGCGAACCCGCGCGCCCATGCGGATGGCAATTGGCGCTTGGCTTGCGTCTGTTTCCATTTGAGCGCGCCGTTCAAGGCCGTCACGAGTTCCACGAGGTCCTTGCGAGCGCCCGCCAGCGCGATCAAGCGCTTCACTGAAATACGCTCGCTGCCTTCGCGTAAATGCAGTTCCAGGCGCAAGCGCGCGGAGCTTTCGGATTGCGCCGCACGCAGAAACGGCGAGCGCAACAACTGGCTGGCCGAATTGAAATCCGCCTGACCGTCCGCGAGAATTTGCAGCAGCAGCAAGCCATCGTGAATCACCGGTGTATCGGCGAGCGGCCGGCCAAGCGACAAGTTGTAAGGCCGCTCGGGCTGCCGGCCGAGACGCGCCGAGGGACACAGGGCATCGTCCAAGGCGCGTTTCACGCGCTCGCTGCTGGCCGCCAATTCGTGCACTACGATGCCGATGCGCAGGGCCGGATTCTGCTGCAGCAGCGCTGCCGCCCAACGCGCAGCGGTACGCAATTCATGCTCGCTGTCGGTGCAGGACACCCGCCGCGCGTTGTCGGGCTCTCCCGCCTCCGCCTCCAGGCACTGCGCGTCGCAGCCCGCGTCCCGCAGGCTTTGCAGAAACTGTTGCTGCTGCGGCGCCCACTCGTGAAAACCGGCAAACACCACGCGCAGGGGTAACGGCAGATCCCCGGCTCGCATCCATTTGGCGAGCTGTTCCGGCAATTGCGCACGGTCCAGCCAGTACCCCCCCCGGCAGCGCTCGCGAAAGGCTGCGGCCCAAGCCGCAAATTGCTCACTGTCCGCGTTGCCGGAATGCGCAAAGCGTACCGGATCGAGCCCATACGCATGACACAGATCCCAGGCTTCCTGCGCCGCCTGTGCGGCAGCGCGCGGTTGTAACAATCCGGAGCCGGCGCCCGAAGCACGCACCACGGTCTCCCACAAGGCTTCGGATTGAATGGCAGATAAAAGACGCAGGGAGGCAGCGGACGAAGTGTCGCCCTGGTTCCCGCCATCGTCATGAGCAGACCAGAGATCCGCGAGAAATGCACTCCAGGGCAACGCGTGCGGACGCTCCCATGCCTGCCGCCCCTCCGCCTGCTGCGCCTCGGCGTGGGCCCACTGCACTGCACGCGCCAGACGCTCGCCCGCGGTCACCACGGTGGCGCCGCCGGCAAGCGCGCCAAGGATGGCGCCTTGCTGCAAAAGCCGTTGTGTCACGCTTGGCCACCCCCATATATAATGTGCGCGCCAGTTTAACCCGGCGTCCCAACGGACCGGCAGCAACTTCGGGCACGGCAAACGGTCCAAACCGGTAGTTTTTCACCACAGGGTATACACCATGGCTTTCAGCGATCCTCCAAAAACCGGCAATCCGATTTTCCGCACGGCGGCATTCAGGAACCCCGCAGTCGCTGCCGGCGGGCAGATGACAATCAACGGCACGATCGGCAAAGCGCTGATCATGTTGGTGCTGGTGATCCTGACTGCGGCCTGGTGCTGGTCGCAGGCGCTCGCCGGCTACGTGCCGGCCACGGCCACAACGCCGGCGGTGTTCAACTACGCTGCGATTTCACCCTACGTGTTCGGCGGGCTGATCGGCGGACTCATATTCGCCATCGCCACGGCCTTCAAGCCCACCTGGGCGAAAATCACCGCGCCGCTGTACGCCATCTGTGAAGGCTTCGTGATCGGCGGCGTTTCCGCCATGTTCAACGTGGCTTATCCAGGCATCGTCATCCAGGCGGTGGCGCTCACGCTGGGCGTAGCGCTCGGCATGCTGATCCTGTACCGCACCGGCGTGATCAAGGCGACGCCGCGGCTGTACCGCATTATCGGCGCCGCGACCTTCGGCATCCTGATTTTCTACGCGCTCACCTGGCTGGTGAGCCTGTTCCATGTGGACATGAGCATGGTGTACGGCCACACGCCCTTGAGCATTGGCATCAGCCTGTTCATCGTGGCGATTGCGGCCTTCAACCTGGTGCTGGACTTTGACATGATCGCACGCTCCGCCCAGGGCGGCGCACCGCGCTACATGGAGTGGTACGGCGCCTTCGCGCTCATGGTGACACTCATCTGGCTGTACCTGGAAATCCTGCGGCTCCTCGGCAATATGCGCCGCTGAAGCGCAGCACCATCGGGAAAAACGAAACGGCCCCCCTTGTGGGGCCGTCTGCTTTTATCCTGTCATCCGCTGCAGCTTAAAAATCGCGAGGCCAAGGCTCACGAACGAATCCCGACTCCTGCGCAGCGGCGCAGTCACCGGGTAGTCCGCGCGGTGTTACCATTGCTCCGTTGGCAAGCAGCCCTTGAATTCCGTCCTCACATACCGATATAGAACAGGCCCCGTGACCTGCGTTGGATTGTTGCGCATGCACGCAACACACGTTCGGCAGGCTTGCCGCATGCCACCGGGACACGCACAGCGTCCGCCCTATTCAACCGAGGAGAAACACCATGGAACAGAGGCTTGATTACCTGAAGGCTTCGACCGGAGCCTTCAAGGCCATGCGTGAGTTGCAGCAATACGTCGAGACCTGCGGCCTCGAACATTCGCTCATGGAGCTCGTCAAGATGCGTGCCTCGCAGATCAACGGCTGCGCCCACTGCCTCGACATGCATAGCAAGGATGCGCGCGCGGGCGGCGAAACCGAGCAGCGCCTTTATACCCTCGATGCCTGGCGGGAAACGCCGTTCTTTACTGACCGCGAGCGTGCCGCGCTCGCCTGGACCGAAGCCCTGACGCGCATCCGCAAGGGCGTGTCCGACGAACTTTACGCCGAAGTGCGCAAGCACTTCAGCGAAAAGGAAATCGTGGACCTTTCGCTGTGCATCATCGCGATCAATGGCTGGAACCGCCTCGCGATCCCCTTCCGCGCCAAGGTCGGCGACTACCAACCCGGCGCTTACCGGAGAACCGCATGAACTGCCGTAAACTCAAACAGGAGATCAACTCCCTGCCTACCTCAGATGGCGCCGGCGTCAAGCTGCGCCGCAGTCTCGGGAGCCGCCAGGACGCACGCCTGGATCCCTTCCTGATGCTGGACGAGTTCGGCACCGAGAATCCCGACGACTACATCGCCGGTTTTCCCGATCACCCGCACCGCGGCTTCGAGACCGTCACCTACATGCTCGACGGCCGCATGCAGCATCGCGACCATCTCGGTCACGTCGGCAATCTCGGCCCGGGCAGCGTGCAGTGGATGACCGCCGGTCGCGGCGTTATCCACTCGGAAATGCCGCAGCAGGACCGCGGGCGCATGCGCGGCTTTCAGTTGTGGATCAACCTGCCCAGAGCGGAAAAGATGAAGCCTGCCCATTACCGCGACATCCCGGCTGAGCAGATACCGAGTGCGGTGCTGCCCGCGGGCGGCGAAGTGAAGGTAATTGCCGGCACCACGTCGGTTGGAGGAAAACGCATTGAAGGCCCGATCAACTCGTCGAGCGCGCGGCTCACAACCGACCCGCTGTATCTGGATGTCAGGCTGGACGCGGGCGCACGCTTCAAGCAGCCGATTACGGCCGGGTACAACGCCTTTATCTATATATATGAAGGCGAGGCGTCGGTCGGCGCGGACGCGGAACAGCTCGCGACGCATGCCGCCGGTCTGTTCGACAGCGAAGGCGACGCGGTATGCGTGCACGCCGGTGCGCAGGGCGCGCGCTTTCTGCTGCTCGCCGGCAAGCCGCTGCGCGAGCCGATGGTCCAGTACGGCCCGTTTGTAATGAACACCCGCGAGGAAATCGAGCAGGCGATCCGTGATTACCAGAGCGGCATGCTTGTCAGCGGATGATAGCGGTCGCGACCGCGGAGCACAGTCCGGATCTCAGCTTCTCGCGGCGATGATCTGCGACAGATAATCAGGCGTATCCGCAATGCGCTCGAGATGCGGGTGTTGCAGGCCGTCGTGATAGTCCACCGCCAGCGTGCGGTATTCGTCCTGGTTCTTCAGCAGCAGCTCGATGGGCGCAGCGCCGCCTTTTGCGGCCATGATGGCGTCTTTCAATATTTCCGGCTTGTAGGCATGCCCGTTGACCGCCACCAGGGTGCTGCCCGATGACACGCCGGCCTTGAATGCCGGTCCGTCCCAGCGCACGTCGGTGATGCGGTTGTCGTGCTCGTCGAGCCGCAGGCCGATGGAAAAGGCGAAGTTCACGAGCTTGCGGCTGCTCTGGGCGTTTTTCTCGAACTCGCTTTCCTGATCGGTATAAACCAGTCTCCAGCCGCAAGCTTCGATACCCTGTAACGGTGGCGCATGGGCATCGAGGCGTGAGCGCAGAAAGCCTTCCCAATCGAACGGCAGCACGCCGTTGAGCGTGCTGATGATGTCTTCGAACACATAGGTTTCGGTGACGAAGCTGCCATCATTCACACCGAAGAAGGCGTGCGCGAAATCATCCAGCGATTTCTCACCCTTGCTGAGTGCGCGAATCTTGGCATCGGCTTCCAGCCACATGAGCTGGCCAGCGCTGTAGTATTCCTCGCTCATCTGCCAGCTGCGGTACGCCAGGGCCGCGCGCTGTGCGATGCTGGGATCGTTGGTGGTGTCCTGAATGGTACGCCACCCGAAACCCGGTCGGTTGCGGTCGTAGTTGGCGGCGACCAGCGCCAACGCATCGCGGAACTGCTCGGGCGACCACAGGCCGGAACGCGCGCTGAGCACGAAGCCCCAATATTGCGTTTGGCCTTCATACAGCCACAGCAGCGAATCGCCCATGGGCACGTTGAAGTTCGGCGTCCACAGGTCGGCCGGGCGGCGGAACTTGCCGTTCCAGGAGTGCGTGTATTCGTGTGGCAGCAGATCACGCTCCGGTGCACATTTGTCCCATTCCGTGAAATACGCGGCGTGCGTGCCGTTTTCGCTGGACTGGTGATGCTCGACGCCCTTGCGCCCAAGCTGCTCGGAAAGCGACACCAGAAAATCGTAGTGTTGATAGTGCTGCGAACCAAACAGGCGCACGGCCTGGGTCACCAGCGCCTGATGAGCCTGCAGCTGGGGTGCGCTGATTTCCAGATATTTGGGCGCATCCGCCACCAGATTCAGATGCACCGGTATCCCGGCACCCGGCGCCAGATCAAGGCGCTTGAAACAACGCCCGGCATAGAGCGGCGAATCCACCAGCGTATCGAGCGGAGTTGGTTTGAAGATCACGGTCGCGCCGAATTGTGACTCAGCCTCAAGCGCGGTAGCGTACTGCCAGCCGGGCGGCAATTTGACGCTGGGCTGGAAGCGGATGCCGCGTGCGTAGTGTCCAGCCGGATACAGGACCAGCGTGTTCCACGCGAGATTCAGCATGTGGTCGGCCATCTCGATCTGGCCTTCGCCCGGCCCGCGCGCGGACAGATATTGATAGTCCAGCTCGATCCCGGAAGCGCCGCGCGGTACCTCCATGTGGAATGCATGCACATCGTACGGATCGCGCGTCCAGGCCAGCGGCTTGCCCTGGACGGTTATCTTCAACCCCGCAAGCTTGGCAATCGGTCCGGCCGGCTCGTGAAAGCCCGGAATCCATTTGGGGTACAGCAGCGTGAGCGCGCCGGGACCCACTGGAATGCCAGCATGCGCGCGAAAAATGCCCTGCGCGGTGTCGCTCGCGTCCACCGCGAGCCGGATGATGCCGGGATAAGGCGTGTCCTGGGGAGGGGGAACTCTGGATTGTGCGGAGTAAGCGTCGCTGCGGCTTGTTGTTGTCATGCCGCACACTTTAGAACCGCCGGCCATCCGCATCAAGTGGACGCCGCCGCCGGAGCTTCGCAGCCCGCGCCGAGCGAACACCGGCCATCAGAGTGCGTAGCCGAAGCGCTCACACCACGGCCGCAGTTGCTCAAGATGCGGTTCGAGATATTTCCGGTAGCGCCGCCAGCGATCGCGTGAACTCTGGTACACGGAACGGCTCACCTGCGCATAACTCGCGCTGTTGATGTTGCCGCGTCCCGGCACATGCTCGGTGTGCCGCAGTACCTCACCGGACCAGGGTACGCCCAGGAAGGCCAGTACCTCACGCAGGCTCGCCTCGGAATTGTCCAGCAAATCCTCGTAGCGGATCTGATGACAATTCAGCGACAGCACCTCGCAGTAGCGCCGCCACAGCGACATCACCTTGCAATATAGATCCACGCTGGTCTGCATGCGCGTGAAATGCACGGTCCCGGAATTCAGCTCCAGGTTTGTCAGAAAGCACGACAGCACCACGTCGCAGGGATGGCGCAGCATGAAGATCACCGCTGCGCCCGGGAATATCCGCTGCACCATCCCCAGATGCACGGTCAGGAACGGGGATTTGTCCACGACCCGCCGGCGCTCGCCCTCGGCCAGAGCCGCGGCACTGAAATAGCTTTGCCTGACCTGCGTGTGTTGCTCAGGCGTCAGGTCTCTCAAGGTCTCCGGGTACGCGCCGGAGAGTTGATTCAGGGTCGCAATCATGGCCTGTTCGGTCGCGCGCTCCTCGAGCACGGCGATTTCCGGATGCGCCTCCAGCATGCTGTCGAGCAGCGTGGTGCCGGATCGGGGGAATCCCGCGAGGAACGCCGGAGCCGGTGCTTCGACGGCATCCGGCAGCGCCCGCCACGCCGCCACCCACTCGGGGGTGAAGCGCGCGTGCAGTCCCTGAATCTGCAGCAGGAAATCCTGCCCGTCCTTGAACGCATGCGGCGC
>JAGXAZ010000153.1 GCA_018971365.1 Gammaproteobacteria bacterium
TGCCGCCTTTGCGGTCGGCCAGATTGTCGGGCCCATGGTGGTGAGCGCTCTCGTGCACCGGCCGTACGGCTTCACGGCTGCGCTGCTTGCCGCGGCCGCGGTATTGCTTTTGGCCGCGCTGTCGCTGTGGCGCTCGTCGGGCGGTGAGACGCGTGCGTAATCCGTCCGGCGGGCGGGGCCGCCCGGTTTTCCTGCGAGACGACTTTGTTCGTGCATGCGCCGGCAAGCGTATAGTAAGAATTGAAGGGCGGATACCTCTGCGGTGTCCTGTCTTGCCGCGTGGCTGGATGTCACATGATATCGGCTCAAATACCCGTCTGGCTGCATAGTACACGGCGGGTTTTGTGGAGCACGCGTTGTGCTGACGAATTCGCTTGCCTGCTAACCCCATAACCAGGACAACTCTAATGAAGAATCGTATCGATCTTCTCAGCTTCTCCGTTTTGTTGTTTGCGCCTTTGGTTGCCTGGGCCGCCGGCAAACCGATTCAATTGCAGGATTACCGGGCGCTCATCCGGATCGAGTCGCCGCAATTTTCGCCTGACGGCCGGCAAATCGCGTTCCTGACGGTGCGCTCCGATTTCGTGCACGACCGCTATGATGCGACGCTGCGGGTGATGGATACCGCGGGCGGCGCCTCGCGCGTGCTGGTGCGGGGATTGCGGGAACTGAGCAGCCCGCGCTGGTCGCCGGATGGCCACACCCTGGCGTTTACCGCCGAGGTCGGCAAGCAGAAGGCGCAGATTTACACGGTGCCGGCCGCGGGCGGCACGCCGGAGGAACTCGGCGATGCGCCGAACGGCGTGGAACAATTTTCCTGGAGCCCCGACGGAAATAACATCGCCTACGTGACGCCGGACGATTCGCCGTTGAGCGCGAAAGACCTGCGTACCCACCACGATCTCTTCACCATTCACGACGATGATTACCTGATCAACAGGCCGCCGGTGCCCTCGCACATCTGGCTGCTGGCGATGAAGAGCGGCAAGGCGCGCCAGCTTACCTTTGGTTCCACCAGCGTTCTGGAGGCCGCGCCGCCGTTTGGGGGCGGCGTATCGGCGCCCGCCTGGTCGGCGGACGGCCAGTGGATTGTCTATACGCAGCAGGCCAATGCCGATGACGGCGATTCGGACCGCACGCGCATCATGGCGGTAAACATGGCGACCGGCGCGGAGCATCCGATCACGGACAAGCTCAGCTACGAATACACGCCGCGCTTCGCGCCGCATGGCGATGCCATTGCGTATCTATATATACACGGACCGGGCGCGGTCAGCGACATGGATTTGTTCGTCGGCTCGCCCACCGGCAGCACCGCGCATGACGTCAGCGCCAACCTCGACCGCAACCTGCTGCCGGATTTCGCCTGGCTGCCGGATGGCAGCGTGGTGGTGACGGCCGATGACCACATTGGCAGCAAGCTCTATGTTCAACCGTTGAACGCCAAAGGTCATACGCTGGATCTCGGAAATCTCAACCCGCTGGCCGTGGCCGCATCGTCGCAGGGCGCGCTCGCTGTGGTCGCGGACAACGCCACGACGGCCCCCGAGCTTTACTTGCTGCGCAGCGTGGACAGCCGCCCGGCGCGGCTGACCGACTTCAACCGCAGCTTCGCGGCCCATGCTTATCCGCGCAGCGTGGAAGTGACCTGGCATGCACCGGACGGGCAGTTGAATGACGGCATTCTGACCTATCCCGATGATTACGTGGCCGGCAAGAAGTATCCGCTGGTGGTCTGGGATCACGGCGGCCCGGAGGCGTCATCCGACGAAGGCTTTGATACCAACGAAATCGGACCGCTGCGCGACCTGTTCGCGGCCGACGGCTATCTGGTGTTCGAACCGAATTACCGCGGCAGCGACAATCTCGGCAACGCGCACATGCACGCGATTTATCGCAATCCCGGCGCCGGTCCGGACAGTGATGTGATCTCGGGGATAAAGATGCTGGAAGAGCAGGGCATCGTGGATGAAGCGCGCATCGCCGCGACCGGTCACTCCTACGGCGGCTACATGACGGCCTGGTTGATCTCGCACCAGCATTTCTGGCGCTGCGCGGTGGTGGGTGACGGGGCGGTGGACTGGACCGAGGAATATGAGCTCTCCGCGGCCGGCAACCTCGCCTGGACGCGCGACTCGCTGGGCGGCACGCCGTGGGACAAGGACAGCGCCGCGCTCTACCGGACCGGCTCGCCCATCGCCTACGCCGGCGACATCACCACGCCGACGCTGATCCTGTCTGGTACCGACGATACCACCGTGCCGATCACCGAGTCATTCGCGCTCTACCATGCGCTCGCCAGCCGCCACGTGCCGGTGGAGTTCATCGGCATCCCCGGCGCGCACCATTCGCCGCAGGACCCGGTACACCGCGAGCTGTACTACCAGGCCATTGACGAATGGGTGGTCAAGTATCTTGGTTCCTGACGTGCTTGTCCGAGGGGCGCGGTAGCCCGTTCATGCCGCGCCCCGTCATGCCTGCTCATGCATTTGAACCCCCGGCCTGACTGCGGGTAAAGTGCGCACTCCGCGCCGCCCACCGGCCGGTCGTATCCACAAAAGGAAGTCCCCATGTTTCGCACCGTTACCCTCGTGCTGGTCGGCGCGTTTGCGCTGTGCGCTGTCCGCCTGGTTTTGGCCGATGGAACCCACTCCATGACGCCTAATCGCGCGGCCGGAAGCAACCCGTTTTTTGCGCCCAGCACGCTGCCGTTCCAGGTGCCGCCCTTCGACAAAATCACCGACGGCGATTACCTGCCGGCCATCGAGGCGGGCATGCAACAGCAGTTGGCCGAGGTGCAAAAGATCGCCGACAATCCGGCGCCGCCGACCTTCGAGAACACGCTGGTGGCGCTGGAAAAAAGCGGCCAGTTACTGACCCGCGTCATGCGTTCATTCAACCTGATGACCGGCGCCAACACCGATCCCACGCTGCAGAAGGTCGAGGAGGAAGTAGCACCGAAACTCGCGGCCAATCAGGACGCGATCCTGCTCAACCGCAAACTGTTCAAGCGCGTCGAGACGATTTACAAGGAACGCGACCGACTCAAGCTGGAACCCGAATCGCGCTGGCTGGTGCATTACTACCATCAACAGTTCGTGCTGGCGGGTGCCAGGCTGTCCGAGGCCGACAAGGCCCAACTCAAGAAACTCAACGAGGAAGACGCGAGCCTGAGCGCCAGGTTTTCCAATCAATTGCTGGCGGCGGCGAATGCCGCGGCGCTGGTGGTAAGCGACGAATCCGAGTTGGCCGGCTTGTCGCCGGGGCAACTGCAAGCGGCGGCACTCGCGGCCAAGAGCCGCGGCCTCGACGGCAAGTGGGTGATCCCGCTGCAGAACACCACCCAGCAGCCGGATCTCGGCGAACTCACCGATCGCGCCACGCGCGAGAAACTGTTCGAGGCGTCGTGGACGCGTGCCGAGCGCGGCGGCGTCGACGATACCCGACCGACGATTGCGCGGCTCGCCCAAGTGCGTGCCGAGGAAGCCAAGCTGCTGGGTTATCCCGACTACGCCGCCTGGGCCTTGCAGACGCAGATGGCCGGGACGCCGGCCAACG
>JAGXAZ010000029.1 GCA_018971365.1 Gammaproteobacteria bacterium
GTAATCCGTGGCTCCGGCCAGGCGCGTTTCCTTCACTGCCACCAGGCCATCGTGCGGCTCGGGCAGATCGTGGCGCAGCGGATTCAGACCGAAACCGCCGGTGCCGGCAATGACGCCGAGTTCGCGCTGGCCGCTCCACTTGGGATCGTATTCTTCGGCCAGTCCGTCCGGGCCGCTGCGGCCCAGTATCCAGCCGAGATGTTTGGCGACGAGGTTGCGCGCGGCCAGACTGCCTTTCACCGGCGCGCCCAAAAGAACCACGCGCCCGGGCGGGACTTTCGCACCGGACTCCAGCATGCGCAGGATCACGAGGCCGCCGAGACTGTGACCGACGAGGTGCAGGGTTTTCGCCTTGAGTCGGCCGATGTAATCCGCAAGTCGCTCGGCATTGGCGCGCACCGGTTCGAGCACGGTGTGGTAGTTGATCTGGTGGGTTGCAAAACCGGCGTGCCCCACGCGCAGGCGCAACAGCGCCAATTCCAGGCCGGTCATGTACAGGCCGTGAACAAAGACAACCGTTTCTTTGGTTTCAGCCACGCACAGTCCCAATTGCAAGAACCGTTATATTTTGCACCACGATTTCTGTGGGAGCGGTCGTACCGACCGCGATTCCAGTTTATCGCGGCGGAGACCGTCGCTCCCACAATATAGATGCTTTTGCTCACGCCAAACCATCGGCCGACGTGCACAGCGGGATTCTCAGCCCTCAGACACCCGCGACCGGCAGCCGGATTCCGCCGGGCGCGGCTGAATCCGCTATCATTACAGACCTTGAATTCGGACAATTTCGGCCTGTTCCCATGAACAAGACGACTCTCCTCAAGCCAAGACGCTGCAGCGTGGCGGTCATGATCGGTACGGTCCAGGTGGGCGGCGGCGCACCCGTCGTGGTGCAATCCATGACCAATACCGACACGGCGGATGTGGATGCCACGGTGAAACAGGTGGCGGAACTGGCACGCGCCGGCTCCGAGCTGGTGCGCGTGACGGTGAATACCGAAGCCGCCGCGGCCGCCGTGCCGCACATCCGCGAAAAGCTCGACGCGCAAAACATCAGCGTGCCGCTCATCGGCGATTTCCATTACATCGGCCACAAGCTGCTCACCGCGTACCCGGCCTGCGCCGAAGCGCTGGCGAAATACCGCATCAATCCCGGCAACGTCGGCCACGGCAACAAGCGCGACACCCAGTTCGCCACCATGATCGAGGTAGCCATCAAGAATAACCGGCCGGTACGCATCGGCGTGAACTGGGGCAGCCTCGACGAGGAATTGCTCACGCGCATGATGGATGAGAATGCCGCTTCAAAATCGCCCAAGGACGCCAAGGAAGTCATGCACGATGCCATGGTGGCCTCGGCGCTGCTGTCGGCCAGGCGCGCCGAGGAACTCGGCCTTGCGCGCGATCGCATCGTGCTGTCCTGCAAGATGAGCGGCGTGCAGGACCTGATTGACGTCTACACGCGCCTGGCCGCTCAATGCGACTATCCGTTGCACCTCGGGCTGACCGAAGCCGGTATGGGCAGCAAGGGCATCGTGGCCTCGACCGCGGCGCTCGCCGTGCTGCTGCAGCAGGGCATCGGCGACACCATCCGCATCTCGCTCACGCCGGAACCGGGCGGCGACCGCACGCGCGAAGTGGTTGTGGCGCAGGAAATCCTGCAGACCATGGGGCTGCGCGCCTTCATGCCGCTGGTCGCGGCCTGCCCCGGCTGCGGACGCACCACCAGCACCGTGTTCCAGCACCTCGCCCAGGACATCCAGAGCTATATCCGCACGCGCATGCCGGACTGGAAAAAGGGCTATGCGGGCGTCGAGGCCATGCACGTCGCGGTCATGGGTTGCGTGGTCAACGGGCCCGGCGAGAGCAAGCACGCGAATATCGGCATCAGCCTGCCGGGCACGGGTGAACAACCCAACGCGCCGGTGTTTGTGGACGGAAAAAAGACCACCACGCTGAAAGGTGCGAAAATCGCGACGGAATTTCAGCAGATCGTCGAGGATTATGTGCGCAGTCACTACCAGCCCCGGGCCTGAGTTGTTTTCTCCGGTCTCTGGGCACCAACAAAGCGCAAACGGGTGTATATAAGACACAGCAGATCGATTGGTTGACTTGCAATCTGCAAGGCAGGCATCCATGGGCAAAGCTACCAAATACTCCGCCAAGTTTCCCGACCGGCATGGCCGCATTCCGTATACCGCGGAAGAAGATGAGGTGTGGCACGATCTGATCATTCGCCAGCGACCGATTGCCGAAAAATATGCCTGCCCGCAGTACCTTGAAGCTCTGGAACGCATGCACTTTCCGTCCGACCGCATCCCGCAGCCCGAAGAAGTTTCGGCGGTGCTGCGCAAACACACCGGCTGGGAGGTGGCGGCGGTGCCCGCGTTGATTCCCTTCGATGAATTCTTCGCGCTGCTTGCGGACAAGAAATTTCCCGCTGCTTCGTTCATCCGCAGCCGCGAGGAAATGGACTACCTCCAGGAACCGGATATCTTTCACGAAATTTTTGGTCACACGCCGCTTCTGACCGACCCGCGCTTCGCAGCTTTCTCCCACGCCTACGGCAAGGCCGGTGTCAAAGCCGACAAACAGGATCACCTGTGGCTCGCGCGTCTGTACTGGTTCACGGTCGAATTCGGCCTGATCCGGAGCCCCCAGGGGCTGCGCACCTACGGCGCCGGCATCGTCTCATCCTTCGGCGAAACGCCCTACTCGATTGACAGTCCGCTGCCGCAACGCAAACCCTTCAATCCTGTCGAGGCTCTGCGCACGCCCTACCGCATTGATATCTACCAATCGGTGTATTTCGTCCTCGACGGACTCGAAGACCTGTTCAAGCTGGCGCAAATGGACCTGATCGGCCTGATCAACGAGGCGCGCCGGCTCGGTCTGTACACTCCCACCTATCCGCCCACTGAAAAGAAGATTTCCTGGGCTGCGTAGCATCATTCATTCAACTCACTAACGGAATCACCATGACCGAACTGGCAGACAAACACTGCGTTCCCTGCGAAGGCGGCGTCCAGCCCCTTAGCCGCGAAGAAGCCGAGCGTTATCTGAAGAAAATCGCGCCGGATTGGCACTTGAACGCCGACGCCAAACAGATTCACAAGGACTTCAAGTTCAAGGGCTTTAACGCCACCATGGGCTTCGTGAACGCCGTTGCGTGGATCGCCAACCAGGAAGGCCATCACCCCGACCTTGAGGTGGGCTACAACCACTGCTTGGTGCGCTACAGCACGCATGCCATCGGCGGACTGTCGGAGAACGACTACATCTGCGCGGCCAAGATAGACAAGCTGTTGGCGAAGTGATTCCCCATCACCCGCCTTCTTCGGACCCTGGTTGGAAATGCAGCTTGTGGGAGCGGTGTCCGATGTACAGGGATGCACGAGTGCTGCGAGAGGCATGGATGCCGAGAGCAGCCCGACTGCGATAATTTCTGAAGTCGCGACGGTGGCCGTCGCTCCCGCAGTACGGCCGCCCCCTAATCCGATCTTCCCTGCATGTGCGTTGGCGCCGGTAATCTGGCGTTCAAACCCATTGCATGCCGCATAAATGCGCTCTTGAGCGGCGTAAATCGGTTAACAGCGCTTAATCCTGCGTTGCGTAACAATGCTACAGGTCTAATATCGTTGCTGAAAACGCGTTTAAATCCGTCCAGCGCCATAATCATGGCGAGATTGGCGCCTCTGCGCTCGCGTTCGTAGCGGCGCAACACCGCAAGATCGCCGATATCACGCTCGTGCGCCGCCGCCGCGTGGAGTACTCCGCTCAGTGTGGCGGCATCCAGCAGTCCCAGATTCATGCCCTGACCGGCCAGCGGATGCAGCGCATGCGCGGCGTCGCCGATCAGCGCCAGGTGCGGGCGCACATAAGCGCGGACGCGCAGTCTTTGCAGGGGGAATGCGGCCCGCTTTGTAGTGCCGGTAACGTGGCCCAGCACGTGTCCACTGCCCTCAGCTACTGCGGCGCAAAATTGCGCGTCGTCGAGCGCGCGCACTTCCTCGGCGCGCGCGTCATCCAGCGACCACACGAGCGAAACCCGTCCGTCAGCAAGCGGCAGCAGCGCCAGCGGTCCGCTCGGCAGGAACCTCTGCCGTGCTGTGTTGCGATGAGGTTTTTCCGTGAACAGGTGCGCGACTACAGCCTGTTGCCGGTAACTCGCGCCCGTCGTTTCGATGCCGGCCAGCTTGCGCACCGCGGAATCGGCGCCATCCGCCGCCACCAGCAGCCGCGCGTGCAACTGACTGCCGCCCTCGAGGCTGAGCACGACATGCTGTGCGTCGAAATGCACGGCTTCAGGCCGGGCAGGAAAAATCGCAGTGAGGGTTCGAGCGTGTTCAAGCCGCTGCCACAGAGCATGTTGAAGCTGCCGGTTTTCCACAATGTAACCCAGCGCCTCGGCACCCACCTCGGCACAATCAAACTGAATTCGTCCGCGACCCATGGCGTCCCAGACCTGCATCGCGGTGTAAGCGCAGACACGGCCGGCCGGAATTGATTTCCAGGCGCCTACCGCATCGAGCAACTGCCGCGAAGCCGGCGAGAGCGCAAACACGCGCAGATCCCAATCGGCCTTCGGATCAAGGCGTGGCGGTTCGCGCGCGTCCAGGATCGCGATGCGCAAGCCGCTGTCGCAGAGCGCGGCCGCGAGCGCCGCACCCACGACACCCGCACCCACGATGATGAGATCAAATTCCTGTTTCATTCCGGCCCGACTTCACGCACGGAGCGCGTGCGCATGCCAGCCAGGCCGGCGCTGCGCAGCAGGAATTGCCGCCGCAGGAAGGGCAGCAATTCCAGTCCGATCAGACCGGCATTGCGCGCCAGCGCGACGGATCGCAGGGGATTGGAGAAGGTGCGCGTCAGCATATCCGTGAATACCGCCGTTCCGGTTTGATCGCGGCGCCGGCTCTTGACGTACGCGGCGAGCAGCGACGCAGCGCCGATGTCCGCATTGCGTTCGACGGCGTCGCCAAGCACGTCCGCCAGCACCGCTACGTCGCGCAACGACAGATTGAACCCTTGGGCCGCAATCGGACTGAGACTGTGGGCGGCGTTGCCGAGCACCAACACACGGCCACGCGTCTGTGCGGCCGCACGCACCAGTTTCAGCGGATAGCTCTGGCGCTTGCCAAGCCGGGATAATCCGCCGACACGCCCGTTGAAAAGCGCCTCGGCCGCTTGCAGAAATTCCGCTTCGGGCAACACCAACAATTTCTCGATCTGCGCGCGGTCCGCCGTCCAGATGAACGCATAGCGTTCCGCCCCCATGGGCAGCAGCGCGAGCGTGCCCTGATCGGTGAAGCGTTCGTAGGCACCCCCGGCCTGCGGACGCCCGACGCTCAGATTGCACACCAGTGCACTCTGGCCGTAATCCCAGACGCGCGCTGCGATGCCCAGCTGTTTGCGGATCTCGGATTGCGCGCCGTCGGCCGCCACCAGCAGCCGGCTGGTCACCTGACGTTCGGCGCCGCCCGCAACCGTGGCCACGACGCACTCCGGCCGGAGAGTGACTGTGGTCACGCTGGCCGGCGCCAGCATCTGCAGGTTCGCCTGACGTGAGAGACAACCGCTGAGCGCTGCGCCGATCGTGCGGTTGGGCACGACGTAGCCCAGCGCCTCAACCCCCAGCTCCTGCGCGTTCAGACGGGTTTTGGCGAAACACCCGCGCTCCGACACGTGCACCTCGCGGATGGGAGCGGCCTCGGCGGCCAGCGCTGGCCACACGCCGATGCGCGCAAAGATGCGCTGGCTGCTCGGCGACAGGGCGGTCACGCGCTCGTCGTAACTCGGCTGGCCAGGCGCGCCGAACGCCACCGCCTCCACCACGCCCACTTTCAGCGGCAAGGGTGCGAGGGCCGCAGCCAGGCTTGCGCCCACCAGCCCGCCGCCCGCAATCAACACGTCGAAATCGAACATCGGAACGTTTTTCGCCCGCGCAGTCCGCGCAAGCTTCGGAGTCTTGCTGCGCGTGGACGCCGGGCGCTGCCGTCGGTTGCGGGCCGCTCGCCGCTTTGCGGGTAGCAATTTTCCGCTGGCGGAGCGAGTTCGTCTTGCAGCGCGGGAATTCACGATCCTGAGCTCCTCACTCCGTGTCCTTCACGCCGCACGCTGTTTTCATGCGGCCGGCCGCATGAACGCTTCGACATCGTCCGGCTGCTTGATGAGTGCTCCGCTCAGTATCTCCGGCGTGCCGCGCGTTACCAGCACGTCGTCCTCGATGCGCACGCCGATGTTCCACCAGCGTTTCGCGACACCCTTGGTACCGGCGGCGATATAGATGCCGGGTTCGGCGGTCATCACCATGCCCGGCTCCAGGACCCGCCAGTTGTCGTCCACCTTGTAGTCCCCCACGTCGTGCACGTCGAGACCCAGCCAGTGGCCGGTGCGGTGCATGTAGAATTTCCGGTACGCCTCGTCGCGGATGAGTTTGGCAACCGGTCCCTTGAGCAGCCCGAGCCTGACCAGCCCGGCGGTGAGCACTTTCACCGCCGCCGCGTGCGGCTCGTTCCAGTGGCGTCCGGCACGCATCTTGCCGATGGCCGCGGCCTGCGCCTGGATAACCAATTCGCAGACCGCGCGCTGTTCCGCCGTGTAACGCCCGTTGACCGGAAACGTGCGCGTGACGTCGGACGCATAGTTCTGGTACTCGCAACCGGCGTCAATCAGCACCAGCTCGCCGTCCTTGAGCGGGCAGTTGTTGTCGATGTAGTGCAGCACACAACCGTTGGCGCCGCCGCCGACGATCGGATTGTAGGCAGGCACGCCGCCGGCGCGGCGGAACTCGTAGAGGAATCCGGCTTCCAGTTCGGCCTCGTTCATGCCGGGACGGCAGGTGCGCATGGCGCGCTCGTGTGCGCGCATCGAGATGGCCGCCGCCTGGCGCATGGCGTCGAGCTCCGCACGGCTCTTGTAGAGGCGCAAGTCGTGCAGATGATGGTCCAGCGAAACGAATTCCTGCGGCGCCTGCGCTCCGGCGGTACCATGAGCACGCAGGCTGTTGACCCAGCCGATGACACGGGTGTCGAACTCCGGATGATTGCCCATGGTGTAGTACACCCGCTCACAGCGTTCCATCAGGCCCGGCAGGATGTCGTCAATGTCGCCGATGGGGAAGGCATCGTCCGCACGGTACTCGCGCACCGCACCCTCGGGCCCGGCGCGCCGGCCGTTCCAGGTTTCCATGAGCGCATCGCGTTCGCGGCAGAACAGGATGTACTCCGCCGGCTTGCGCCCCGGCACCAGCACCGCGACCGATTCCGGCTCGGGAAAGCCGGTGAGATAGTGGAAATCGCTGTCCTGGCGGAATGGGTACTGGGTGTCGCGGTTGCGGAACTTTTCATGTGCGGCGGGTACGATGGCGATGGCGCCCGGCCCCATGCAGTGCATGAGTTCGCGGCGGCGGTGGGCAAATTCTTCCGGTGGCATGGCGGTCTTTGAGGTATCGAGGCTGGCGCTTAATGTAATCCACACGCACACGGATGTGTACCTGGCGGCGCGGCACGCCAGCAATCCGTATGCCAAAATCCACGTCGGCGCCGCGTTGACCGTGCGACGGCAGCGGCTCTATAGTGACGCCATGCACACCGAAAGCCCCCGTGAACTGCTGGAGCAGGAACTCAAGCGGCTGGAAGGTCGCGTGACAGAGCTGGTGGCGCAGTGCGTCCGGCTGCGTGGCGAGAGTCACTCGCTGCGCGACCGCCTGGAGGCCCTGTCCGCGGAACGCGCCGGCCTGCTGGCCCGGAACGAGCAGGTACGCGGCAAGGTAGAAGCCATGATTTTGCGCCTCAAGTCCCTGGAGGAAAGCGCGTGAGCGACGAGCTGGCGCGGATCACCGTGCGCATTCTCGACAAGGACTACCAGGTCGCCTGTCCGGACGAAGAGCGCAACGCACTGCTGGAATCCGCCGCGCTGCTCACCCGCAAAATGCAGGAAATCCGCGAGAGCGGCAAAGTGGTCGGGCTGGATCGGGTCGCGGTCATGGCGGCCCTCAACCTGTCGCATGAAATCCTGCAGCATCAGTCGGCGGCCGACCAAGCGCAACATGCTCTGGTCGAGCGCCTGCGCGCGCTCAATGACCGTCTGGCAGGCGCCAACGGCACGCCGCTGGCGCACTGACGCGCGCTTTCGCAGCGCGGCCAGGATGTGGCAATATCTGGTTGTCTTGGCGTCTCCTGTGGTGTGCGATACGGGCTGGGTTACTCTTTGAGCCTAAATCAAACCCCCGGAACTGGCCTGGTGATGTCGGTGTGCAGGTCCGCCTTGCAGCGGAAAGCCTAAAGCATCACGGTCGGCTCCACCTGAACCTTTGGTTCAAGGGCGAAAGCCGGTAACGGCACAGATGGGAGACGCCTCCTGATTCCTCCCGCCGCCAGCCGCGAAAACCTGCGCCATGAGCTGCGTGCACAAAGGCGCATGCTCGATGCGGCGTCGCGTCACGCGGCGGCGAGCAAGCTCGCCGCCCTGCTGGAAGAACTCGCCTGTTACCGTTCAGCGCAGCATATCGCCGCGTACGTGGCGGTCGAGGGCGAGATGGAACCAGAGCCGCTCATGCAGCGCGCAGACCACGAGGGCAAGCGGCTGTATCTCCCGCGCCTGGCCGCGGGGCGCACGCGCACGCTGCAATTCATGCGCTGGACTCCCGGCATGCGCATGCAGCCCAACCGCGTCGGCATCCCGGAGCCCGCGGACGACAGGCACGGCGAAATCTCGCCAGAAATGCTCGATCTGGTGCTCACGCCGCTGGTCGCCTTCGACCGTCATGGCCAGCGCCTGGGAACCGGCGGCGGCTACTACGACCGTACGTTTGCCTTCCTCAAAGACGGTGCCACGCGCCCGCTGCTCCTGGGCCTGGCCTACGAATTCCAGTGCTTGGAGTACATCGAGCCCCGGCCGTGGGACGTGCCGCTCAACGGCGTCATCACCGACCAGCAGGTTTACCTGTTTGCCGCGAATCCGGTGCGCGCACCATGAATTACTGGCTGATGAAATCCGAACCCTCGAGCTTCAGTGTTGACGACCTCGCGCGGGCGCCGCACCGCACCACTGTCTGGGACGGGGTACGCAACTTCCAGGTACGCAACATGCTGCGTGACCAGATAAACAAAGGCGATTTGGCGTTCTTCTACCATTCGGGTGGCAGCACACCGGGCATTGCGGGCACCATGAAAGTAAGCCGCAGCGGTTATGTGGACGCCAGTGCTTTTGACCCGCAAGACCATCATTTCGACCCGCGCAGCACCCTGCCAAAGCCGCTCTGGTATTGCGTGGATGTCACCCTGGTGAAACGCTTCAAGTGCGTGGTCACACTCGCTGAACTGCGCCAGCATGCTGCACTCAAAGACATGCTTATCCTACGCCGCGGCAACCGTCTATCCATCTCGCCGGTGAGCGCCATACACTGGCAATACATCCTCAAATTAGCTGCGCAAACCTGAAAAAAAACGCGTACGCGCCAAATTTGTTGCACAAAACACAACACACACGCCTGTAACACGATCAAAAATGCATTCGGACGACGATTTGTGACAGCAAAGTTGCAAATATCGGTTGCAAAACTGGAAATTTGTATATTGTTGTATATACTCAAGTGCGTGTGATCTAAACCGGGAGGATCCCAGACCATGAAACGCAAAGCGAAAGTGAAGAAGACCAAGGTGATGGCCAAGAGAAAGAAAAAGGCCGCTGTGAAGAAAGCCGCCCGTAAGGGCGGTCGTCGCAAGAAGGCCGGCGGCCGCAAGAAAAAGGCCCGCGGCAAGAAAAAGAAGAGAGGCGGTCGCCGCCGTCGCAGGAAAGCCGCTGACGCGGCGATGTAAAGCCCTCAAGGCTTTGCTTAAACAGGCCCGCTTCGGCGGGCCTGTTTTTTGGGACAAATTACCCGCAGAATCACCTGCATGAGCGCCGAAGACAACAAGCGTCGGGCCGCGCGCGCGGCCCTGGATTGGCTCGATGACGCACGCATCATCGGTGTGGGCACCGGCTCGACCGTCAACCATTTCATCGAGGCGCTCGGGGACATACGCAGCCGTCTTGACGGGGCGGTTTCCAGCTCCGAAGCGTCCGGTCGGAGGCTCAAGGCACTCGGCATTCCGGTGCTCGACCTCAACTCCGCCGGCGAACTGCCGGTATATGTGGATGGCGCTGACCAGGCCAACCGGCATCTTCAGCTCATCAAGGGCGGCGGCGGCGCCCTGACCCGCGAGAAGATCGTGGCGGCCGTCAGCCGCCAGTTCGTGTGCATCGTGGACGATAGCAAACTCACCCAGGTGCTCGGCAGCTTCCCGCTACCAGTCGAGGTCATCCCCATGGCGCGCAGTTACGTGGCACGTGAACTCGTGAAGCTCGGCGGCCGCCCGGACTGGCGCCAGGGCTTTGTCACCGACAACGGCAACCACATTCTGGACGTGCACGGCCTCACCATCCTGGATCCGCCGGCATTGGAGGCCGAAATCAACCAGATTGCAGGCGTAGTGACCGTTGGAATCTTTGCCCGCCGACCGGCGGACGTGCTGCTGGTGGGGCATGCGGACAAGGTCGAAACGATCCGGTCTTAAAGCGTCTGACGAAATGTGAGACGATGATTGCCGTCATACGTGAAATCCCCCTTATTCGCACTTTGCAATCCTGCCGCATGCGAAAGTCCAAGGCAGCCCCGAACACTCCGCAATCCTGCTCCGTGTCCGGGTCCAGGGCGGCCATCCATGGCTGCCCGCTCGGAGCTTCGCTGCTCGCCCCCTTTGCAAAGGGGGGAACGCCTTTTGCGCCTGCGGGATTTCTCCGGGTGCTCATTTCGTTAGACGTTCTTAGCATCAAAAACAGATAACCCGCCAGTCCGGCGGGTTATCGTGCATTGGCTGGGGGACTAGGATTCGAACCTAGATAAACGGAGTCAGAGTCCGTTGTCCTACCGTTAGACGATCCCCCACCACGGGAAATTGTAATTCACGGAACCGTCCCTGGTGCGCTTATCGGACCCGGCATCCCTGCCGGGTCGCTTGCCGGGATCAAATTTCTTCGCTGCGCTATCCTGCTCCGCTCGAAAACCAGCCATCCCGTCCTTGGGATGGCGCTCGCGGCTCACGCCGCTCGCCCACTGGCTGTTTAATTTAAAACACCCGGCAAGCGCTGCTCCGTTTAAACAACGCTCGATTCGTCCGGCATACCTGCGAAAGCGGGTATCCAGTCTTTGATAGTTCCGGGTTCTCGCCTGCGCGGGAATGACAGAATTCCGGAATAACTCAGCGTTTGGAGTATTGCGGACCGCGACGGGCCTTGTGCAGGCCGACTTTCTTGCGCTCCACCGCGCGCGCGTCGCGGGTGACGAAACCAGCCTTGCGCAACGCCGCGCGGTGCACGGCGTCGTAGTCAATCAGCGCACGCGCCAGGCCGTGACGGATGGCGCCGGCCTGTCCGGTGTTGCCGCCGCCCGTGACGGTGACGCTGACATCGAGACTGTCGGTCTGGTTTACTGCTTCCAGCGGCTGGCGCACGATCATGCGCGAAGTGACACGCCCGAAATACTCATCCAGTGGCTGGCCGTTGATGAGGATGCGGCCTTTACCGGGCTTGAGGAACACGCGTGCGGTCGAGGTTTTGCGCCGGCCGGTGCCGTAATTGCTGCTGACTGCCATGGCTTTGCTCTCGGGAAAGGGAATCAGATTTCGAGTTTCTGGGGTTGCTGCGCCTGATGCTTGTGCTCGGCACCGGCATAGACTTTGAGCTTCTTGAACATCGCGCGCCCCAGCGGGTTTTTGGGCAACATGCCCTTGACGGCCATTTCAATGGCGCGTTCCGGGTGCTCGTTGAGGAGCCTGCCGAGGCTGGTTTGCTTGAGATTGCCGATGTAGCCGGTATGCCGGTGGTAGATTTTGTCCACCAGCTTGCGCCCGGTAACGCGCACTTTTTCGGCGTTGACGACCACCAGGTAGTCGCCGGTATCCACATGCGGGGTGTATTCGGGCTTGTGTTTGCCACGCAGACGGCGTGCCAGCTCGGTAGCCAGGCGACCGAGGGTCTTGCCATCGGCATCCACCACATACCAGCCGCGCGTCACGGTCTCGGGCTTGGCCGAAAACGTCTTCATGAACCTGAACTCCGGGAAAATGGGGCTCGGAAAGCGGCGCGATGTTACGCGACTTCCCGTGATGAATCAAGCACTTGGCGATGGAGCTGCGTCCGAGGTACGCCCGCACCCGGCTCACAAAACCGCCCGCAAATCAGCCTGTTAGCTATATCTTGAGGCGCTCGACCCTGCGCCCGTTGAGCAGATGTTCCTGAACGATTTCCTCGACATCGTCCTCGTCGTTGTAGCTGTACCACACGCCTTCGGGATAGACCACTGCGATCGGCCCTTCGCTGCAGCGGTCCATGCAGCCGGATCTGTTGACGCGCACCTCACCCGGCCCGGCAATGCCGAGCGCCTTGACGCGCTGCTTGGCGTAGGCGCGCATGCGTTCTGCGTCGTGGTTCTGGCAACAGGGCGAGCCATCGCTGCGCTGATTGGTGCAGAAAAAGATGTGGCGGCGGTAATACATGAGTGGAATAACACGGTGCGGCATGAAACCCGCGCCGCTGAGTTTACTCCTTTCGCCGGCGCCAAAAGGTATTAAATGGCGACCGGGCGTGAAATTCAAATGCCGCGTCCTGGCACTTGCCTACTGCGTGCGCTGGAGCTCGTCACGCGGCTACTGCCCACGGCGCACACCCGCGCACTATAATCAGCGCATGGACAGAGCGCGCCATCTCACCGCACTCGACCGGCTGCTGGCCGAGTTCGATCGCGCACTGCACGCGAGCTTCCCGGCCGTTGTTCATACGGCAGCACGAGCCAACCCCGCCGACAACTTGGCAAGCAACGAGCTGAGCGCAGATGAGCGACGGCTTTCCGGACGTTTGATGCGCGTCAATCATGCCGGCGAAGTCGCGGCCCAGGCTCTGTACCGTGGCCAAGCACTCACCGCCGGCAGCGACGCAGTTCGCAACGGCATGGCGGAGTCGGCCGGAGAGGAAATTGATCACCTCGCGTGGTGCGAAGATCGCCTGCACGAACTCGACGGTGCCCCAAGCCGGCTCGATCCGCTGTGGTATCTCGGCTCATTCGCCATCGGCGCGGCCGCCGGACTGGCCGGCGATAAATTCAGCCTCGGCTTCATTGCAGAAACCGAGCGCCAGGTCACCGCACATCTGGACCACCATCTCCAGCGTTTGCCCGCCAACGATGCGCGCAGCCGCGCCATCCTCGAACAGATGAAAACCGACGAAGCCCACCACGGCGACAAGGCCAGCCGTGCCGGCGGCACGTCCATGCCTGCGCCGGTGCGCGCGCTCATGCGGCTCACCTCGAAAGTAATGACCGGAACGGCGTATTGGATTTGAGATTAATCGGCAGTCGCCCGATTGACGGCGCTCCAAATAAGTTTCAGTGCGGCTGCGTCACTGCTATTCCCCGTCATTCCGGCCAAGCCAGAATCCAAAACTTGAATGCTGCGGCCGGAGGCCGCACAGTCAAGATCCGGATTCCCGCTTTCGCGGGTCAAGCGTCGCCGGAATAACGGGGCACTAAGTAATCCCAAACACTATCAGCACGATCCCGATCGCCACCATGGCGTAACCGCGGCCCTTGCTGCGGCCGGTGCTGATGTTCTTGCGCGCCGGGTCCAGCATGTGTTTCAGGTACCCGAGGCGGTGATACTTGCTGTGAGTCACCTCGTCGGATTTGATCCAATCGTCGGAATGCGCCCCGCCCGCGCGGTCGGCGGCACTCCACAACACCAGCAGGCCGTACAGAATGGCCAGCACGCCCGCGACCAGAAATACGATGTTGAAGCTTGTCATGCGGAATGCGGCTTTGCGCGTGAACTGCCCCAAGTCATTTTAGTCGTAAATTGTCCGGCTACCGCCGCTGGCGAAACCGTATACCGCGACGGCACCTGGAATTGGCGATGCCATTGCATCCGGGTTGAGTGTGCCCCTGCGGACCACGTGTCAGTCCATCGCCTCAAACAATTCGCGCAGCTTCGCCCCGGGATCGGCGGCGCGCATGAAGGTTTCACCCACCAGAAACGCATGTACGCCGCGCGCACGCAGCTGCGCGACATCGGCCCGGGTAGCGATGCCGCTTTCGGTCACCAGCATACGGTCTGCAGGAATGCGCGACAGCAGCGCGAGCGTGGTTTGCAGGTCGGTGTGAAAACTGCGCAAATCGCGGTTGTTGACGCCGATGAGCGGCGCCCCGAGCGCGAGCGCGCGTTCCAGTTCGTCCGCATCGTGAACTTCAAGCAGCGCATCCATGCCGAGATCGGCGGCGAGTGCGGCCAGGTCCGCGAGCATGGCGTCGCCCAGCGCCGCAGCAATCAGCAGGATGGCGTCGGCCCCGAGCAGGCGCGACTCGTACACCTGCCAGGGATCAATGATGAAATCCTTGCGCAGCGCCGGCAGCGCGCAAGCGGAACGCGCCGCGGCCAGATAATCGTCCCGGCCCCGGAAATAGGCGGCGTCGGTCAGCACCGAAAGACAGCTGGCGCCGGCCCGCGCGTAACTTTTCGCGATTGCGCCCACATCGAAATCTGCTCGCAGCAGGCCCCGGCTGGGAGAAGCGCGCTTTATCTCGGCAATCACCGCCGGTTTGCCGGCTATGACACATGCGTGCAGCGCTTCAAGAAATCCACGTAGCGGCGGTGCGCCGTCGAGTGCAGAGCGCAGCGCATGCAGCGGCCGTGCGGCGCTTTTCGCAGCCAGCTCGCGTGCTTTGTCTGCGAGGATGCGCTTCAGGACGTCGGGAGTGTCAGGCACGGCTCGCCTCCGCCAGGTGCGCGAGCCGTTGCGCGGCCGCGCCGTTCTGCATGACCTCGCGGGCGCGCGTCACCCCCGCGCTCAGGCTCGTGACCACGTCGGCGGCATAGAGTGCGGCACCGGCGTTCAGTGCCACCATGTCGAAGGCCGGACCGGCGCGCCCTTCGAGTGCCTCGCGGATCAGCGCCAGGCTTTGGTGCACGCTGGTCACGCGCAAGGCATCGAGTGAAGCGTGGTGCATGCCGAAGTCCCGCGGCTGAATCTCGTAACTGCGGATCTGGCCATCCTGTAGCTCCGCGATGCGCGTCGGTGCCGCCACACTGATTTCGTCCAAGCGGTCTTCGGAATGCACCACGAGCACGTGGCGGCTGCCGAGCGCGCGCAGCACCTTGGCAAGCGGTTCCACCCAGCGCGGCGCGAACACGCCGAGTAACTGGTGCGGCACAAAGGCCGGATTGGTAAGCGGCCCGAGCAGGTTGAACAACGTGCGCGTGCCGAGTTCTTTGCGCGGCGCGGACGCATACTGGGTGGCGCTGTGGTGCACGGGTGCGTAGAGGAAACCCACACCCACCTCGTCTATGCAGCGCGCGATGCGCTCCGGCGGCAGGTCGAGCCTCACGCCGAGCGCCTCCAGCACGTCGGCGCTGCCCGAGCTGCCGGACATCGCGCGGTTGCCGTGTTTGGCGACGCGCCCGCCGCCCGCCGCCACCACGAAAGCCGCGGCGGTGGAGACATTGAACAGCCGCGCGCCGTCGCCGCCGGTGCCGCAGGTGTCCACCAGGTGCGCCGGCGACACTCGCACGGGCACCGCCAGCTCGCGCATCACCGTGGCCGCAGCGGCAATTTCCTCGACGGTTTCGCCCTTGGCGCGCAACCCGGCGAGAAAACCGCCGATCTGGATGGGCGTGGCGCCGCCGGTCATGATCTGGCGCATCACCGCCTCCATGTCGGCGCGGCTCAGATCTTCGCGGTCCACGATGCGGCTGATGGCTTCTTTTATTTCCAAGTAATCTAATCTCCTGAGGCCTAAACAGATGTCGGGTAGCAGGCAGTAGATGCAACGTGAAATCCCCCCTCGCCCCCCTTTGCAAAGGGGGGAAGTGCGCTTCGCGCACCGGGGGATTGGACGGGATGACTGCCGCTGCACACTTTCACTGCTGGTCCTTTTCCACTCCCTCATTGGGAGAACGTTGAGAAAGAGGCTGTTGCAAAAAATTCCTCAGCAGCTCATGCCCGTACTGCGTCAGGATGGACTCGGGATGAAACTGCACGCCCTCGACCGGCAGCGTCTTGTGACGCACGCCCATGATCTCCTCGATGCTGCCGTCCACGTTTTCAGTCCAGGCGGTCACTTCCAGACACTCCGGCAGCGTCTGCTTGTCTATCACGAGCGAATGATAGCGCGTGGCCTCGAAAGCATCCGCCAGACCGCGAAACACGCCCTGGCCGGTGTGGCGAATAGCCGAGGTCTTGCCGTGCATGATGCGCGCGGCGTGCACCACCCGGCCGCCGTACGCTTGGCCGATGGCCTGATGACCCAGACAGACTCCAAGTATCGGGAGTGCAGCGCCCAGTTTTTGTATCAATTCAACGCAGATGCCTGCATCGCTCGGCGTGCACGGTCCCGGCGAGATCACGATGCGCTCGGGTGCAAGCTTCTCAACCTCTGCAACGCTGAGCGCGTCGTTGCGGTACACGCGCACCTCGGCGCCCAACTCGGCCAGATATTGCACCAGGTTGTAAGTAAAGCTGTCGTAGTTGTCGATCATGAGCAACATGTCGTATCTCTCTCAAGAGCGTTTGTGCGGCTGCGCCGCGGCCATGATCAAGATAGCGGGATTCCGTCCCGCAGCCGGGTCCCTTTTCTTTGCTTGTCCAAAGAAAAGGGACGAAAAGAAAGGACACCCCCGGAGTCCGCCGCCTGCGGCGATCTCCTGTGCGCTTCCCTCGTTCGGGGCTTCGCAGACGGCACATCCGAGTGCGGCTGCGAAGGCTCGCCGTCCATGGCTTCGCCCGCTCTGCGGCCTGATCCTCACTTGATCCAGTGCTCGGCGGCCCCCAAGGGGCATCGAAGACCCAAATGAGCTCGATGCCGCGCTCCAGTTTTTCCTTACCCGCTGGAGCGTGCCGAGCACTGCGGATGCAAGAATAAGACATCCCATCCACGCCTCTTGCTCTTCAGGTCCCCGTGGATTGCGCCGAGTCTCGCAGCCCGGCGAGGAAAGGGCCCGCCCACAGGGCGGGGTGAAGTCAGGAAGACGAACCGGCGCAGCGGTACAAGGATGTACCGTCTGCGCCGCCCCGAGCCGGGCGAGAAACGAGGGGACGCGGCTGAAACCGAATGGTCCACCATTCGGTTTCAGCCAGGCGCGGAATCCCCGGGGCGTGTTTCTTTGGTGACTTTCTTTGCACGTCCAAAGAAAGTCACCCGGCTGCGGGATGGACTCCCGCTCTCTTGATGGGTTGGCGGCCAACGGCCGCCCAGTCATCTGGATCTGGATTCCGGCTTTCGCCGGAATGACGGGGAATCGTGACGCAGTTTGCGCGCGAACGGGATTCCGGCTCGGCCGAAGCCCGGTCTGTCCTGAGCTTGCCAAAGGGCCGCAATGACGGCGTCTGCGGCATCCCCGCTCAAAAGCACACCGTGCGCTCACAGCGCGCCTCCATTCGTCATCGCCACAGCCCGCATCAGCGCCTGGCCCTTGCTCAGGGTTTCCTGCCATTCACGTTCGGGAACGGAATCGTGCACGATGCCGGCACCGGCCTGCACGTGCAGATAGCCATCCTTGACCACGGCGGTACGGATGGCGATGGCCATGTCGAGGTTGCCGTTCCAGCCGAGATAACCCACCGCACCGGAATAGATGCCGCGCTTCACCGGCTCCAGTTCATCGATGATCTCCAACGCCCG
>JAGXAZ010000154.1 GCA_018971365.1 Gammaproteobacteria bacterium
TCGCGATCGATCTTGCGGATCGCCGCCTGCAGCGTTTCCAGTGCCTGGTTCAAATCCGTGAGTTGCGAATCCAGGTATTGCTTGCGCTCCGCCTGCTCGCTGTATTCCTGGATCGCCGCCAGATTGATGGGGCCGAGGCGCTCGATGCGTTGATTCGCGGCCACCAGTTTCCCGGTCCACTCCTCGATGCCAACCGTACCGTCCAGGCCGGACAGCAGCGGCACGAGCTCGTAGCCGTCGGCGCGCAACTGTTCCTCCAGCGTGCTGCGGCGCACGCGCGCTTCCTGGATACCGAGCTGCAACTGTTGCAGTTGTTCGCGCAGTTCCTCGGCGCGCCGCTCGCTTGCCTGGCGCAGCTGTTCGAGCTTGCGCACCTGGTCCGCAATGGACTCGACTTGGCGGCGAGCTTCGGCCAGTTCACTGTCCATGTCAGCACGCCGCAGCAGCAGGCTTTGCAGTTCGCCCTCCTGCTGGCCCACCGGTGTGACTGCGTCCTGGATGGCTTGCTGCAGTGCCGCGGCGCGCGCATCCATCTGCGCAAGCTGTGCCTGCATGCGCTCCAGATTCTGGCGCGTGGAATCACGCGTGGAGCGCTGCGCCTCGAACTTGAGCGCCAGACCATGGCGGGCTTCGGCATCCTGCCTGGCGCGCGCGCGTGCTTCCTCGGCGCGGCGGCGCAGTGCATCGCGTTCGGACTGCAGTACTGTGCGCTGCGATTCCAGTGTCCGCACGGCGTCCTGTGCCGCGTGCAAGTCTGTGCGTGCGGCCTGCAATTCGGCGGCGACCGCCGCCAACTGCCGGTCGAGATCGGCGAATTCCGCATCCAATTGCGCGGTGCGCTGTTCCAGATGCTGCAAGCGTTCCCGGGCGCTCTGGTGTTGCGCGCGCAGGTCCGCCAGCTCGCCGGCGGCTTGATTGAGGCTGTCCTGCAGCTCTGCGCGCTGCGCCTCGACTTCCCGGATGCGGCGGCGCGCGCTTTCCTGGCGCGCGGCCTTGTCGGCCACTTCACGTTCGATGTCGGCGAGCTGCACCTGGTGGTGTCTGATTTCCTGGGCGCGTGCCAGCACCCCCGCACGCTCATCCTCGCCGCGAATTACCCGTAGCCAGTGACGCCCGAGCCAGAGTCCATCGCGCGTAATGACCGATTCGCCGACGGACAGCCTGGCGCGCATCGCGAGCGCGGCCTCGAGGTTCTCCGCCGTATGCACGCTTTCCAGCCAGTCGCTCAGGTCGAGCGGGCCTTCGACCTTGCCGAGCAGGCGGCCGCGGTCGCCGGAGCCGGCCTTCCCGGCCTTTTCCACAAATGACAGCGAGCCGCCGGTGAGGCCGGCCAACTGCGCAGCGTCGCCCGTAAATTGGTCCACGCATACCGCTTCCAGGTGGTAGCCGAGCACGGTTTCCACCGCCCGCTCCCAGCCGGGCGCCACGGTGATGAGCTCCGCCAGGCGCGGTTGGCCGTCGAGCTTGCGCTGCCGGAGCCAGTCGGAAACCTGGGCCCGGCTCTTGCCGAGTGCCGCCTGTTGCAGCGCGTCGAGCGCGGCCAGGCGCCCGCGGTGATCTTCGAGCTGACTGCGCAGATCATGCAGTTCGGCGTTGAGCTGCTGATCGCTTTCACGCAGCCCGTCGAGTTCGCGCGCCGCCTGCTCGAGTTCGGTTTTCAGGCGCGTGCGCATGGATTCCGCTTCCTGGATGGCCTCATCCAGTGCGTCGATGTCCGCCTGATCTGCATTGGCGGACAGTCCGGCGCGTTCCTCCTGCAATTTGTCGCGCCGCTCCAGACCTTGGTTGTGCTGGCGCTCGAGGTGCTGAATGCGCGTGCGTGAAACTTCCGCGGCTTGCGCCTTGGCGCCGGCCTCACGGTTGAAAGCTTCCCAACGCTCCTGCCAAAGCTGCAGCGCGCGCTCGGCCTCGGCCAGCGATTCCGAGGAGCGCCGTTCCCCGGCCAGAGCCTGGGCATGGGCCGGCTCGAATGACGCAAGCGCAGCGTCCGCATGCGCGATCTGTTCGCGGTCACGGTTTATATGGCCTTCGATTTCCTGACGATTGACCTGCAAACTGTCGAGGTCCTGCTGGTGTTGGCTGCGCGCCTCGCGCAGGTGCTGCAGCGACTGCTCCAGCCTGGCGGTCGCGGTCGCCAACTCGTAGGAGCGTGCCTGCACCTGGGTCATGCTGTCGCCGGTCTGAGTGTGCCGCTCCCGGGTTCTTTCCAGATCGCTCTCGACGCCGCGTTGCTCGGCAATCGCAGCCTCCAGGCGGGTTTCATGTTCACGGATAATGCGTTCCCGGCCGCCCACCTGCTCGTCCAATTCGCGCCAATGCAGTGCCTTGAGTTCGGCTTCCAGACGGCGCTTGTCCTCATTCAGGGATTTGTAACGCTCCGCGGCGCGCGCCTGCCGGTGCAGGTGCTCGATTTGCTTGCTGACTTCGTCGAGCACGTCGTTCAGGCGTTCGATGTTCTCGCGCGTAGCATGCATGCGGCTCTCGGTCTCGCGGCGCCGTTCTTTGTAGCGGGAAATTCCGGCAGCCTCTTCCAGAAACACGCGCAGTTCCTCGGGTTTGGATTCCACCAGGCGCGTAATCGTGCCCTGCTCGATGATGGCGTAGCTGCGCGGTCCGAGGCCGGTGCCGAGGAACAGGTCGGTGACGTCGCGGCGGCGGCAGCGGGTGTTGTTCAAGAAGTAATTCGAAGTGCCGTCGCGCACCACCTCGCGCCGCACCGAGATTTCCGCGTAGTTGGCGAATTGGCCGCCGATGGCGCTGTCGGAATTGTCGAACAGCAGTTCGATCGAGGCGGCGCTCACCGGCTTGCGGGCGCTGGAGCCGTTGAAGATCACGTCCGCCATGGAATCACCGCGCAGTTGTTTGGCGGAAAGCTCGCCCATGACCCAGCGCACGGCATCGATGACGTTGGTTTTGCCGCAGCCGTTGGGGCCGACAATGCCCACCAGGTTGCTGGGCAGATGGATGGTGGTCGGATCCACGAAGGATTTGAATCCCGACAGTTTAATTTTGCTGAGCCGCATGCTGAGTGGTGCCGCCGGGCGCGCTGCCGATACTGGCCGCGTAGTGTAAAGTATTGGCGCCTGAAAACGCAGTAGTCGCCATGTACGCCACGCCCGGCAAAAATCTCGAGACTTTCCCCAATCCGCATCCGGGTCGCGACTTCACGGTGCGCATCCGCATCCCCGAATTCACCTGTCTGTGTCCGCGCACCGGCCAGCCGGATTTTGCCGAGTTGCTGCTGGAGTACGTGCCGGGGCAGGCGTGCGTGGAACTCAAGGCGCTGAAGCTCTACATCTGGAGCTACCGCGACCAGGGTGCGTTTCACGAGGATGTCACCAACCGCATCCTCGACGATCTGGTGGCGGCGCTGAGCCCGCGCTTCCTGCGGCTCACGGCGCAGTTCAACGTGCGCGGCGGCCTGTACACCACCGTGGTTGCGGAGCACCGCCAGCCCGGATGGCAGAGCCCGGCGGCGGTCACGCTGCCCTGACCGAAGCCGTGCTCGAGGAATTTTCACACGGCGCGCG
>JAGXAZ010000155.1 GCA_018971365.1 Gammaproteobacteria bacterium
TCAAACTCTCCGATACGGTAGCGCGTAAGCTCACCGCCACAAAACGTCGCGAATACGCCCCGCCCTCACAAAGCTGATGCACGACAAATCGCCGAGATGCGCCGCGCCTACCCCAGGCTTCAACATCACGCGGGCTGATGGTCGCGTGTTTTTGCCCAATACAAATTCACCACCAAACCACCGACGCCCAGGATCACGAACCAGATCAGTACCCATTCCGGCATGGTGAGGCCCAGGAATTTCCAGGTGATCACGGCACAATCGCCGCTGCCGGTAAACGCTTTGACGATGAATTTGTTGAGCGGCAGGCTGTTGAACATGTAATTCAATCCCGGTCCGCAGGGCGGCTGTTTCCACAGCGGCAGATGCTGTAAATATGTATGGCGGATAGAAACCGCCGAGCCGGCAGCCGCTACGATGATCAGCAGGATTCCGTAAACGCGCGCGCCGATTGCCCTCGGATGGTGCAGGAAGGCGATCAGGAAAATGATGCCGAGGATGATCATGGCGATGCGCTGGAAGATGCATAGCACGCAGGGCTGCAGACCGTCGTGGAACTGCGAGTAATAGGCGTAGGCCATGAGCAGCACGCAGATCACGAAACCGATCAGATTCGCCAGCCGGCGGATGGACATGAGATTCTCCCGGTGCAGGGTGAGCCTGCGCACTGTTGAGTAAATTTCCCTGTATCCCTCTTTTTCAAAGGGGGAACATTGGGAACAAGCCATTCCCTTGCAGGAGCGGCGCGGACCAGTGGTCCGCGTGCAGCGATTCCAAGGGCGAGTCAATCGCGACGGGGACCGTCGCTCCCACACTCAAATAAATCAGCGCAGGAGCACCCTGTGATGTAATGAAATGCCAATATCGCAGCTGAAGCCGCTCCTGCAACTTAGCAACCTTTTCAAAGGCGGACACTGAAAGCATGGGATTCTTTCGTGGGAGCGGTCGTCTCGACCGCGATGATTTTGAATCACGACGGGGACCGTCGCTCCCACACTATCACCGCGCCCATGATTGTTCAGTAACCGCAATCAGGGCTGGGCCCGGACTTCGCGTTCCATGGCGTCGAAGCCCGTGTGGCGCACGTCCTTGCCCTGCACCATGTACACCACGTATTCGCAGATGTTGGTGGCGTGATCACCGATGCGCTCCAGGGCACGCGCCGACCACATCACATCCAGCACCTGGCGGATGGAGTGCGGGTCTTCCATCATGAAGGTGATGGACTGGCGCGACAGTACCTCGTATTCGTCGTCCACGCGCGCGTCCTCGCGCGCCACCCGCACCGCGGCCTCGGTATCCATGCGTGCGAAGGCGTCCAGCGCATCGTGCAGCATGCGCTGCACGTGCGTACCGAGGTGCTGCAGCGCCACATAACGGTCGGCGGGACGTTCGGTTTCACACAGCCGCGCGGCGAGGCGGCCGATTTTCTCAGCTTCATCGCCGATGCGCTCCAGATCGGTGATGGTCTTGATGATGGCGAGGATCAAGCGCAGGTCACTGGCCGCCGGCTGGCGGCGCGCCAAAATGCGGGTGCACTCCTCGTCAATCGCCACCTCCATCTGGTTGACCTTGAAATCCTGCTGCTCGATGCTGCGGCCGAGCTCGCTGTCGCCCTCGGTGAGCGCGCGCAACGCGTCCGCCATCTGCTGCTCCACCAGCCCGCCCATGGCGAGCACCCGGTTGCGCACGCCCTCCAGTTCCTCGTTGAATTTCTGCGAGATGTGCTGGGTAAGATTCAGCTTGTCCATGAACCATCCTTCATGCAGGCAATGGAAACAGTATAAGCGAGCGGTGAGGTTCAGCCACTGGCCGGTTGTCCGCCACGGCGCGCCACACGTTCCGGGCTGAAGCGGCAGGTGAAGCGGCTGCCGCGACCGGGTTCACTCTCGATCTTCAGCCGCGCGCCATGGTGCTGCAACACGTGCTTGACGATGGCCAGCCCCAGGCCGGTACCGCCGCTGTCCCGGTCGCGGGACTTGTTCACGCGGTAAAAACGCTCGGTGAGGCGCGGAATGTGCGCCGCGGGAATGCCGATACCGGTGTCGCTCACCGCAAACGCGGCGCCGTCCGCGTCCGCCGCCCAGCTCACGCTCACGCGGCCGTCCGCGGGCGTGTACTTCATGGCATTGAACACCAGATTGGAAAACGCGCTGTACAGCTCGCGCTCCGCACCCAACAACTGCAGATCGCCATCGATTTCCAGCGTGATGTCGGCCGGACCCTGGCCCAGCGACAGCGCGGCCTCGCGGATGCGGCGCGCGAGCGAGGCCACGTCCACCGATGCGTACGCGGCTTCGCGCGGCTCGGTCTCGAGCCGCGACAGCTCGAGCAGATCGCTCACGATCGCGGTCATGCGCGTGGTCTGCTGGCGCATGGCCTGCAGCGGCTTGGCCCAGACCGCGCGCAGCGCTGCATCCTCGCTCATGGATTCCAGATAGCCGCTCATCACGGTCAGCGGCGAGCGCAGCTCGTGCGAGGCATTGGCCACGAATTCGCGCCGCATCTGTTCCAGGCGATGCAGGCGCGTGCTGTCGCGCACCAGCAGCAGTTGCTGGTCCTCGCCGTAGGGCACGATGCGCAGGCTGAGGTGCAATCCGCGCTCCGACGGCAGGGCGAATTCGACCGGCTCGGCGTAGTTCCGGCCATTGAGGTAGCGAATAAAGTCCGGATGACGCACCAGATTGGGCAGCCGCTGCCCGACATCCTGCAGCACGCGCAACTGCAGCAGGCGGCCGGCCGTCTGGTTGAGCCAGCGGATTTCACCCAGGTGATTCATCAACACCACGCCGTCGGGCATGGCGGCGGTGGATTCACGTATTTCGCGCAACAGTTGCGTGAACTCGCGCTTGCGCTCGCGCTCACGGCGGCGGCGCTGATAAATTTCCTCGATGAGGATGCGCCACACGCCCCAGGCACGCGGCGCACTGAAGCGCCGCCCGCGACGCAGCCAGTGTTCCACGCGATGCAAATTGACCAGTTGCCAGACGAGATACAGCGCTACCGCAATGAACAGCCACAGGCCGACATCGCCCGCGGTCCAGCCGATGATCAACGCGATGACCAGCAACACGGCGAGCGCCAGCAGCTCCGGCAGCCAGGCGCGGTTCATGCGCCACTCCCCGCGACCTTGGGAGAAAAACGATAACCGGCGCCACGCACGGTTTCCACGTAGTGCGCGCACGCGTGATCTTCCAGTACCCGCCGCAGGCGGCGTATGTGCACATCCACGGTGCGCTCCTCGACATACGCACCGCTCCATACCCGATCGAGCAACAGCGCGCGGCTCAACATGCGTTCGGGATGCATCATGAAATACCTGAGCAGCCGGTACTCGGTCGGTCCGAGCACCACTTCCCGGCCGTGCAGGCTGACCCGGTGGCTGACGGTATCCATCTCGATGGCGCCGGCGACCAGCTTTTCCTGGTGATCGCGCGTGCGCCGCAACAGCGCTTCGATATGCGCCACGAGCTCGCGCGCGGAAAACGGCTTGGTAATGT
>JAGXAZ010000156.1 GCA_018971365.1 Gammaproteobacteria bacterium
TTTCTGGACTTTGCACCTGGACACCTTGCTGGTGTCGGTGGCTTTGGGGCTGTTGTTTTTCTTTTCGTTCTGGGTGGTGGCGCGCAAGGCCAGTTCCGGCGTGCCCGGCAAGTGGCAGAACTTCGTCGAAATCGCGGTCACGTTCGTGGATTCCCAGGTGAAGGAGACCTTCCACGGTAAGAACCGGATGGTGGCGCCCATGGCACTCACCATTTTCGTGTGGGTGTGGTTGATGAATTTCATGGACATGATCCCGGTGGATCTGTTCCCGCGCATCGCCGCCTGGATTGCCATGCCCTTCGGCGCCAATCCGGAGCACGTGTATCTCAGGGTGGTGGGCACCAACGATCTCAACATGACCTTTGCGATGTCGTTCAGCGTGTTTGCGCTCATGATCTTCTACAGCTTCAAGGTCAAGGGCGTCAGGGGTTACGGCCGGGAAATCCTGTTCCACCCCTTCAATCACTGGGGCTTCATGCCGGTCAACCTGATGCTGCGCATCGTGGAAGACCTGGCCAAGCCGATCTCGCTGTCATTGCGACTGTTCGGCAACATGTACGCGGGCGAGCTGCTGTTCGTGCTCATCGCGCTGCTGCTGGCGCAATTCACCCACGGTGCGACCGGCGTGGCGCTCGGCATCCTGGGAATCATCTGCGGTTTTGCCTGGACGGTGTTTCACCTGCTGATCATCACCATCCAGGCGTTCATTTTCATGATGTTGTCGGTCGTGTACCTGAGCATGGCGCACGAATCGCATGACATGCACTGAATTTCATTCACCGGGTCAATCAGCCAGAGGAGAGTTTCAATGGATACCGTCAGTTTGATCGCCCAAGTTCAGGGCATGACCGCCGTGGGCGTGGGCCTGATCTTCGGTCTGGGCGCGCTCGGCACCGCCATCGGCTTCGGTATTCTGGGCGGCAAGTTCCTGGAAGGCTGCGCGCGCCAGCCGGAGCTGTCCGGCATGCTGGCCGGCCGCATGTTCCTGATGGCGGGCCTGCTGGACGCCGTGGCCATGATCGGCGTGGGCTTCTCGCTGTACTTCATCTTCGCCAATCCGTTCGTCAGCGCCGTGACCAAGGCGGCTGCCGCGGCGGCGGGGCACTGAGCGACAGTCGCGGCGGGTAGCGAGGGCAAGCGTACATGAACATCAACGTGTCCCTGGTCGGCGAAGCCATCGTCTTCGCGCTGTTCATCTGGCTCACCATGAAGTTCATCTGGCCTTATATCACCAAGGCCATGGATGAGCGCGCCGGCAAGATTGCCGAAGGCCTGGCCGCGGGCGAGCGCGGCCGCAAAGACCTGGAGAACGCCCAGGTGAAGGCCACTGAAATTCTGCACGCGGCGCGCGACAAAGGCGCAGGCGTCGTGGACGTGGCGAACCAGCAGGCTGCGCGCATCCTCGAAGACGCGCGCAAGGATGCACAGGCCGAGCGCCAGCGGCAGGTGGACGCCGCGCGCGCCGAAATCCAGCAGGAATTGAATCGTGCCAAGGACGCGTTGCGCGCCGAAGTGGCGAACATTGCCGTGGCCGCCGCCGGCAAGATTGTGGAGCGTGAGATTGATCCCCAAGCCCACAAGACGTTGCTCGACGAACTTGCGCGGCAGATTCACTGACCATGGCCGAAGCCTTGACCCTTGCGCGCCCCTACGCCAAAGCGGTGTTCGAGCTGGCGCACGCGCGCCGCGAACCGGAACGCTGGAGCAAACTGCTCGAGCTGCTCGCTGCGCTGGTGGGTAATCGTGAGGCCCGGGTGATGCTCGGCGATCCGCGCGTGCCGGCTGGAGTGCGCGCCGAGGTACTGCTGGAGCTTTGCACACGCTCCGGTCACAAACCGGATCCGCATGAGCGCAATTTCGTGCGGCTGCTGGCGGACTACGGGCGCCTCGCGGTGTTGCCCGAGATTGCCGCCGAGTACCGTGCGTTGCGCGAACAGGCGGAGAGGCTGGTGGAGGTTGAAATGCGCGCCGCCGTTGCGGTGGGCGCAGCGGAGCAGAATACCGTGCGCGCCGCGCTCGAGAAGAAGCTCGACCGCAAGGTGAAACTCCGCTGCGTAACCGATCCCGCACTCATCGGCGGCGCAGTGCTGCGCGCCGGTGACCTCGTGATTGACGGCTCGGTGCGCGGCAAGCTCGGGCGTCTGGCCGCGGCCATCATTCAATAAACATATCTCCCAGGAAATTCGACCATGTCACTCAATCCATCCGAAATCAGCGAGCTCATCCGGCAGCGCATCGAGCATTTCGATGCTGAAGCCGAGGCGCGCGACGTGGGCACCGTGGTGAGCGTTACCGACGGCATCGTGCGCATTCACGGCCTGCAGGCCGCGCAGTACGGCGAAATGCTGGAATTCCCCAAGCAGACCTTCGGCCTGGCCCTCAACCTGGAGCGCGATTCGGTGGGCGCGGTGGTGCTCGGGCATTACGAGCACATCTCCGAGGGCAACACCGTCAAGACCACCGGCCGCATTCTCGAAGTGCCGGTGGGGCCGGAGTTGCTCGGCCGCGTGGTGAATTCGCTGGGCGAGCCGATTGATGGCAAGGGACCGGTCAAGGCCAAGCTCACGTCGCCGATCGAGAAGGTGGCGCCCGGTGTCATTGCGCGCCGGTCGGTCAGCCAGCCGGTGCAGACCGGCTACAAGGCGATTGACTCGATGGTGCCCATCGGCCGCGGCCAGCGTGAACTCGTGATCGGCGACCGCCAGACCGGCAAGACTGCACTCGCAGTGGACACCATCATCAACCAGAAAGGCAAGAATCTGTTCTGCATTTACGTGGCTGTCGGCCAGAAGAATTCCTCGATTGCCGCAGTGGTGCGCAAGTTCGAAGAGCACGGCGCCATGGAATACACCACGGTGGTGGCGGTGTCGGCCTCCGAGTCCGCCGCGCTGCAATATATCGCGCCCTACGCGGGCTGCGCCATGGGCGAGTACTTCCGCGACCGCGGTCAGGACGCGCTCATCGTGTACGATGACCTGACCAAACAGGCCTGGGCCTACCGCCAGATTTCGCTGCTGCTGCGCCGCCCGCCGGGCCGCGAAGCGTATCCCGGCGACATTTTTTATCTGCATTCGCGCCTGCTGGAGCGCGCGGCGCGCGTCAATGCGGGTTACATCGAGCGAATTACCGAGGGCAAGGTCAAAGGCAAAACCGGGTCGCTGACCGCGCTGCCGATCATCGAAACCCAGGCGGGCGACGTGTCGGCGTTCGTGCCGACCAACGTGATTTCCATCACCGACGGCCAGATCTTCCTCGAGACCGACCTGTTCAACGCCGGCATTCGCCCCGCCATCAACGCCGGCATTTCGGTGTCGCGCGTGGGCGGCGCGGCGCAGACCAAGATCATCAAGAAACTCGGCGGCGGCGTGAAGCTCGCGCTCGCCCAGTTTCGCGAACTCGCAGCCTTCGCCCAGTTCGCGTCGGATCTGGA
>JAGXAZ010000157.1 GCA_018971365.1 Gammaproteobacteria bacterium
CGCAAACGCCACCAGCGCCTTGCCGGCTTCGGGCGGCAGATGCGATTTCACGCCGAGCACCAGCAGCAGCGCGGCAATCACCACCACCAGGATGCCGATACCGGACAGCGGGCTGTTGGATGAGCCGATCAGGCCGGCCATGTAGCCGCATACTGCCGAGACCAGAAAGCTCAGGATCACCACGAAGATCACGCCGCCGACCGTCAGCAGGATGGCGTGTGAACCGAGGCCGCTCACCACACTGAAGTGCCACAGCAGATATGCGACCGGGATCAGGCAGGCGAGCGAAACCAGACCGACCATGCCGATGGGTATGTCGCGCTCCACACGCGGCAAAGTGTCGGCCTTGCCGGCCTTGCGCACGCGCGCCGCGGCCATGGCGCCGCGCAATCCCGCGACAACCGGTTTGACCAGTGTGGCGAGCGTCCAGATCGCGGCCACGCCGATGGTGCCGGCGCCCACGAAACGCACATAGTGGCTCCACGCGCCTTGCGCGACATCGGAAGCTGAGCCCGCGAGCGGATGCAGCAAGGTGAAATGCGGAACACCCCAGCCCCAGCCGATGATGGCGCCGACCAGCATGGCGACGCCTACCCACAATCCCACAAGATGACCGATGGCGAAGAGCGCGAACGACAGCGCAAAATCGAAGCCGGTGGCCGAACCCCTGTGGCCGATGCGGAAATATCCGGCGACATCGCTTGCAAAAATTCTGGTCTGAACGATCACGTAGAACACCGCCGAGACCACACTGCCGGCCAACACGGCCTTGAGCCCCGCGCCGCCCGATTCCACCGATTCGGCCGCCACCCCCGGTCCGCCCGAGCCGACCTTAAGCACTTCGGCACAGGCCACGCCTTCGGGGTACGGCAGATCGGAATCGGTGACCAGCGCACGGCGCAGCGGGATGGTGTACATCACGCCCAGGATGCCGCCGGTGACACACACGCCGAAGGACATCCAGAACGGAAAGCCACTCCACCAGCCGACGATGATCAGGCCCGGCAACACAAAGATGATCGAGGACAGCGTGCCGGCGGCCGAGGCCACGGTCTGCACGATGTTGTTTTCCTGCATGGTGGAGTTCTTGAATCCGCGCAGGATCGCCATGGAAATCACGGCGGCGGGAATCGAGGTGGAAAAAGTGAGCCCCGCCTTGAGGCCGAAGTACACGTTGGCCGCCGTGAACACCACGGTGATGATGACGCCGATCAGTAGACCGCGCAGCGTGAATTCCCCGACCGACTTCATGTCGTTGAACGCCGAAACCTGCATGGGCGATGCTCCCGATTATTGAGATTCAAGACCGCGGCGGATGCACCGCCGATCCCGTTGGTATCGTCCAGGTCGCGCGCACAATAACCCATCCCTGCGTGCCTGTCTCGCCCCCGCTCGGCAGCGGAACCATACGCACCGGTGCCGAACGAAATTTGCGATAATGCCGACCTGTCCCGCCGTTCCGGACCCCCAATGAGCGCACCACTTTGGACTCCCAGCGCCGAGGTTGTCGCACACGCCAACATGCGGCGCTTCCTGGAGCACGTGCAGCACCAGTGCGAGCCGCAGGTGAAGAACTACGCGGGCCTGTACCGCTGGTCCATCGAGCATCCCGAGCGATTCTGGCCGCAGGTGTGGGCTTTCTGCGGGATCAAGGCGTCGCGGACCTGGGACGAGGTGCTCACCGAAGCCCACCGGATGCCGGGCGCCAGGTGGTTCGAAGGCGCACATCTCAATTTCGCCGAGAACCTGCTGCGCTACCGCGACTCGCGGCCGGCTTTGGTCTTCCGCTGTGAGCGGGAAGATTTACGCATCACCTGCAGTTATCAGGAACTTTACCGCCAGGTCGCTGCGCTGGCCGCGGCGCTTAGAAAATCCGGCATCCGAGCCGGCGACCGGGTGGCGGGTTTCATGCCCAACCGCCCGGAAACCGTGATCGCCATGCTCGCGGCTGCGAGCCTCGGGGCCATCTGGTCCTCCTGTTCGCCGGATTTCGGCATCAATGGCGTGCTCGACCGCTTCGGCCAGATTGCACCCAAAGTGCTGTTCACCTGCGACGGCTATTTTTACGCCGGCAAGACTGTGGACTCGCTCGCGCGCATCCGCGGCGTGCTGGAAAAGCTCCCGTCGGTGGAGCACGTAGTCGTCGTGCCTTACGTGAGTACGCAGCTCGACATTTCCGCCGTACCGCGCGCGGTGCTTTGGCGCCAGTATCTGGGCAGCGCAACGGAAGTCGAATTCGCGCAACTGCCGTTCGATCATCCCGTGTACATCTTGTACAGCTCGGGCACCACCGGCGTGCCGAAGTGCATCGTGCACGGTGCCGGCGGTACGCTCATCCAGCACCTCAAGGAACTGGTGCTGCACACGGATCTCAAACGCGAGGACGTGATTTTCTACTTCACCACCTGCGGCTGGATGATGTGGAACTGGCTGGTGTCGGGCCTCGCCGTGGGCGCCACCGTGCTGCTCTACGACGGTTCGCCCTTCCACGCGCATCAGGACATCCTGTGGCGCATGGCCGAGGAGGAAGGCATCAGCATCTTCGGCACCA
The DNA here is from genome assembly GCA_018971365.1 of Gammaproteobacteria bacterium. GTDB lineage: Bacteria > Pseudomonadota > Gammaproteobacteria > Natronospirales > REEB76 > REEB76. The sequence goes on from JAGXAZ010000157.1 coordinate 2,552, forward strand.
GCGCCAAATATCTTTCGGCCGCGGAGAAATTCGACGTCCGGCCGCGCGAGAAACACAAGCTCGAAAAACTGCGCATCATCACCTCCACCGGTTCGCCGCTGCTGCCCGAGAATTCCGAATACGTGTACCGCGACATCAAACAGGATGTGTGCCTGTCCTCGATTTCCGGCGGCACCGACATCATCTCCTGCTTTGCGCTCGGCAATCCGCTGCTGCCCGTGTATCCGGGCGAACTCCAATGTCGAGGTCTGGGTATGGCGGTGGAAATCTGGAACGCGGACGGCAAGCCGGTGCACGGCCGGCCGGGCGAGCTGGTGTGCACCCGGCCGTTCCCGTCCATGCCGGTGCAATTCTGGAATGACCCGGACGGAAAGAAATACCACGACGCGTATTTCGATTACTTCCCCGGCGTGTGGCGCCACGGCGATTGGGCCGAGCTGACCGCGCACGACGGCCTCATCATTCACGGCCGCTCCGACGCCACGCTCAATCCCGGCGGCGTACGCATCGGCACCGCGGAAATCTACCGGCAGGTGGAGAAGCTGCCGGAGATCGTGGAAAGCATCGCGGTCGGCCAGGACTGGCAGGGCGATGTGCGCGTGATTTTGTTCGTGCGGCTGCGCGATGGCGTGGCGCTCGACGAAGCGCTCATCGGCAGAATCCGCAAAACCATCCGCGACAACACCTCGCCGCGGCACGTGCCGGCAAAGGTCATCGCCGTGCCCGACATTCCGCGCACCATCAGCGGCAAGATCAGCGAACTCGCGGTGCGCAACGTGATCCACGGCTGGCCGGTGAAGAACACCGATGCCCTCGCCAACCCCCAGGCGTTGG
>JAGXAZ010000158.1 GCA_018971365.1 Gammaproteobacteria bacterium
GTGGAACTCGGCTGGTCGCGCATCGACTTGATCCCCGGCAAGCCAAAATGAAATGCGATTGTAGCGGCTCCGCGCCGCAGTGGAACGCGGCTCAGTCTTTTTTGCCGGCAGCCGGCAAGTGCAGGGTCTTGTCCAGATCCAGAGCACGAATCGCATCGAGCGCCGCCTCTTCCGCACCCTCGCGGCACAGACCGCTCAGGGACGCGGTTTCCAAAGCTTCGCGTGCCGCGTCGAGGCAGGCTTGGCGCACGGCCTCGGCCAGCACCCGCGCATCGCCGTCGAACGTACCCCGCGGCATCACCATCCGCCCCGCCATGCGCTGAAAAAGTGTGCCCGCGCTCCGTCAGTCTTCGGAAACATTCCGCTACAATCCCTGCCGTCACCACCGCCGGACGTCTTACATGCCAGCCCAGCGCAGCCTCGGCCTTGCCACTACCACGTCCATTGTAGTCGGCAACATGGTGGGTTCGGGCGTGTTCCTGCTGCCCGCGTCGCTTGCCGTGTACGGTGCCTACAGCCTGTGGGGCTGGGGGTTCAGCACCGTGGGCGCGCTGCTGCTCGCCTGGGTGTTCAGCAACCTGTCGCGCCGTCTTACCCGGGCGGGCGGGCCGTATGCCTACCCGCGCGAAGCTTTCGGCGATTTCGCCGGTTTTCTCATTGCGTGGATCTACTGGCTCAGCATTCTCGGCACGAATGCCGCGGTATCCGTCGCGTTCGTGAGCTACCTGACGGTGTTCGTTCCGATACTCGGCAGCGTGCCGCTGTACGGTGGACTCGCGGCCATCGCCGCGGTGTGGCTGCTGACCGCGCTCAATATCTGGGGCGTGCGCGCCGCCGGCAATCTGCAACTCGTGACCGTGATCCTCAAGCTCGCGCCCCTGCTGGCGCTGGCGATTTTCGGCGTTTTCTATTTCGACCCGAAGCTGCTGACCACTGCGCACGTGACCGTGTCCGCCGCGTCCGCGGTAAACACCACCGCGGCCTTCACCATGTGGGCGTTCCTCGGACTGGAGTGCGCCACGGTGCCGGCGGCGCACGTGAAAAATCCCGAGAAAACCATTCCGCGTGCCACGCTGCTCGGCACCGCGATTGCCGCTGCGTTCTACATCGGCTGCACCACCGTGGTCATGGGCATGGTGCCGGGCACCGCACTCGCGCATTCCAACGCGCCGTTCGCCGATGCGGCCCGGATCATGTGGGGGCATTGGGGCGCCTGGATCATTGCCGCGACCGCGATGATTTCCTGCTTCGGCACACTCAACGGCTGGCTGCTGATGCAGGGTCAGTTCCCCAAGGCGGTGGCCGACGACGGCTTGTTCCCGCAACTGTTCGCGCGCGGCGAGCGGCGCGGCGCGCCTGCCTACGGCATGATCATTTCCAGCATCATCGCCACGCTGCTGATCGTGATGAATTACAGCCACGGTTTGGTGGCGATGTTCAACGTCCTGATCCTGCTCACCACCTTCTTCGTGCTCGTGCCCTACATGCTGTGCTCCATGGCGGAGATCGTGCTCAGCCGCGGTCAGAAACGCCCGGGCAAATCGCCGCTGCCCAATCTGGTGGTCGCCTGCCTGGCGTTTGCATTCGCATTGTGGGCCGCCGCCGGCACCGGCAAGGACTCGCTCTACTGGGGCACGTTGCTGCTGCTGGTGGGAATTCCGATTTTCGTCTGGCAGAAACACCGCCGGATACCGCCGGTCACGGCGCCTGCCAAGAGTCTCGAATCCAACATCGGCTGACGCCTTAAACCACGTTCCAGGAAAAATCGCCGATCTGCAAACTCTCGACGGTGATGCGGTCACCGGCCACCAGCGGCCCCACGCCCGCCGGTGTGCCGGTGAAAATCAGGTCGCCCGACCGCAGCCGCCAGTGGCGGCTCAGAAATGCGATGATTTCCGCCACCGGAAACAGCATGTCGCGGGTGTTGCCCTGCTGGCGCAGCGCGCCGTTCACGCTGCAGCGCATTTCGACGCCCTGAATATCAAACTTCGCGGGCCACGGGATAAATGTCCCGATGGGCGCGCTGCCCTCGAATGACTTGGCGCGCTCCCACGGCTGCCCCGCCTGTTTGAGCTTGGCTTGCAAATCCCGCAAGGTAAGATCAATGCCGAGGGTCACGCCGGCGACGTGATCCGGCGCCTGCTCGCGCAAAAGGTCGCGGCCTTCGCGGCCGATGGCGACCACCAGTTCCATTTCGTGATGCACACTGCCCTGGTCTTTCGGCAGCACCAACGGCTCGCCTTCCCGCACCAAGCTCGTGGCCGGCTTCATGAACACCACCGGTTCCGACGGTTTGGGCGCGCCCATTTCCTTGGCATGTTCGGCGTAATTGCGGCCGATGCAGAACACCCGTGAGGTGTCGAATTGGTTCATGCCAAATTTGAGTTGCATAGATACCTCGGAAAATTCACCAGAACTTCGTCGCCGCAATTCATCGCAGTTTATCGCGTGTACCGGAAGGGTATATCTCATGCCGCGCAGAGGTGCCTAGGGCCGGCTCTATCCAGTGGATATACCTTGTTCCGGTATGCAAACCGTAGCGCCGAACCCGAGGCGCGGCGGGGACCTGATCGGGCAAACACGACTTTTCCACGTTTGCCTCCCTGCATAGCTCTTGATGTGATAAAACATACCAGCGCAATGATTTTACTCACACCGGGATTTAGTGCCGCCCAAATGCGGTGTTTGCAAACCGCGTTCAGGCGGTCGGATTTAAGTTGTACGTCGCAAGGCTCGTACCATGGACGCATTCGAGGACCTGGTTGCATCCCTCCTGCGGAATCGCGGTTACTGGGTCGAGTCTTCGTTCAAGGTGAAATTAGAAAAGGCGGAGAAAGCGGCGATTGGGCGCGTGTCGACGCCCAGATGGGAACTCGATCTAATCGCCTACAAGGCCAAGCGCAACGAATTGCGAGTCATTGAGTGCAAATCCTTTCTAGACTCGCGGGGGGTCTCCAGCTCTTCCTTTGGCGGTAGTGCAAAGCCAGATCGTTACAAACTCTTCAACGAACCTAAGCTCTGTAAAGTTGTGCTATCCCGTCTAGCCGCGCAACTTGTCGGGCTTGGCGCCATTCGAGCCAACCCAAAAATCCAGTTGTGTCTGGCCGCCGGTCGAATAGCTTCCGAACGCGACAGAGCGTCGCTTCACAAGCTGTTTGTAGTGCGCGGCTGGCTGCTGCTTGATGAACGTTGGGTGCGCGATGAAATGAAAGCGTTGTCCAAAGAGTCATACCAAAACAGCGTTGCATCTGTGGTATCAAAGCTCCTTCTACGGGGGCGCGAGGTATAACTGTTCGTCCAACAGGAGGCAATCATGCGCAACTCAATCCTCATAACTGCGATAATCGTCTTTGGTATTGTCGCTCTCGGTTTCGACGC
>JAGXAZ010000159.1 GCA_018971365.1 Gammaproteobacteria bacterium
CGCACTTCCTGCACCTTGCCGTTGGCGTCGGTAATCAGCCAGTGACGGGTGAGCAGCTTGGCCGGCACCGAGCCTTCGTTGCGGATGGTGATGGTGTAGGCAAATGCAAAGCGGTTCTGGGCCGGATCGGACTGGGCCGGCACAAACGCAGTTTCCACATCCACGCGGATGCTGTTGGCAGTCGGATTATCCATGGCAGAGGGCAGGCTGAGGCAACGCCCTTATTTTACCGGAATTACCGCGGTTATCGGCCGCTAACTCAAACGTACCGCCAGCACATCGCAGGGGCGAGAGCGGGAATCGAGCGGGAATGCCAGTGGCATTCCCGCCCGGCCGAGCGCGAGACACGATGTCGAGCTGGTCCGCGCACCAGGGACGGTTCAAAGTTACTGGCTTAGTCTCACCGCGAGCACATCGCAGGGTGCCTTATGCACCAGCGATTTTTCCGTCGAGCCCATGAGCAACGCCAAGCCGTGACGGCCGTGACTGCCCAGCACCAGCAGGTCAGCATGCTCTTCGGCTACTACCCGCAGGATTTCCGCTTTGATGTTGCCGATTTCCACACGCCGCGTTGCGGTGTGCAGACTCAGGCTGTCGCACAGGGCGCTCAGCCGCTGGCGCGCGCCTTTTATCAGTTCGCCATCCACGTCCACCGGCGGCGGCAGCAGCGCCTCGCCGGCCGGATCCACCGGGATGAATTCCACCACGTGCAGCAGACTGAGCTTCGCGCCAAAGCGCTCGGCCAGTTCCTGCCCGCGGCGCGCCACGGCCTCGCTGTCCTGCGTCAGGTCCACAGCGGTGAGAATGTGCTGATAGCCGCTCATGCCTGTCCTCCGGGTGCGAAGTTGCCAAGTATACGGACGTGGAGTCCGGATGCCAGCCGGGTCAGCGTGCCGCAAGGCGGGCGTAATCGCCTGCGCTCAGCGTTTCGGGGCGCGCCATGGGATCCAGGCCGGCGGCGCGGATGGAAGCTTCGTCCAGCAGGCCGCGGAGGGCGTTGCGCAGAGTCTTGCGCCGCCGGCTGAAGGCCTGACTTACCAACTGCGCATAGCGCGCCCTGTCCGCGACTTCGAAGGGCGGCGTGATGTGGGGAGTCAGGCGTACAAAAGCCGATTCCACTTTGGGCGCGGGCATGAACGCGCCCGACCCGATGCTGAACAGCGGCTGTACGCGGCAGCGCGCCGCCAGCATCACCGTGAGCCGGCCGTAGTCCTTGCCGCCGGGCGCCGCCGCCATGCGCTGCACGACTTCCCTCTGCAGCATGAAGTGCATGTCGGCAATGGCCTGTGCGTGATCCAGCAGGTGGAACAGGAGCGGCGTGGAGATGTTGTAGGGCAGGTTGCCGACCAGCCGGATCTTTCCGCCCGCAGGCGCGAATGCACCAAAGTCGGTTTTGAGCGCGTCTGCCTGGATGACGTGCAATTCGCCCTTGCCTTCCGCTGTGGTTTGCAGTCTGGGAATCACATCGCGGTCCAGTTCCACGGCGGTGAGCCGTCCGCAGCGCTCCAGCAGCGGCAGCGTCAGCGCGCCCAGGCCCGGACCGATTTCGATCAGCGCATCTCCCGGCTGCGGATTGACCGCCAGCAGGATCTTCCTGATGACATTGCGGTCGTGCAGGAAGTGCTGGCCGAAGCGCTTGCGCGGGTGGTGTTCCATTCAGTCCCCCTCACCCTTGCCTCTTCCCCCTTGGGGGAGAGGGGATAAAGAGTTTTTGGGCGCGTGTTGACATCAACCGATGAGGGCTAGTTTTTGGTTTTTGATTTCCCAACGATAGCCAACGCCATTTCTACCGCTGCTTCCAGGCTGGAGTGTTCGGTGCGGCCGGTTGCGGCGAGTTCCAGCGCCGTGCCGTGGTCCACGGAGGTGCGGATGATGGGCAGGCCGAGCGTGACGTTCACGGCGTGACCAAAACCCGCGTACTTCAGTACCGGCAGGCCCTGATCGTGGTACATGGCGAGTACTGCATCCACATTTCGCAGGCGTTGCGGGCTGAACGCGGTGTCGGCGGCAACCGGACCCGTGAGCCGCATGCCCTCCGCGCGCAGTGTGTCGCAAACCGGAGCGATCACCTCGATTTCCTCGCGGCCCAGGTGACCGCCTTCACCGGCGTGCGGGTTGAGGCCGAGCACCAGAATGCGCGGATCGGCAATGCCAAATTTGGCGTGCAGTTCCGAATGCAGCACGCGCAAGGTGTGCGTGAGTGAGTCCCGGGTAATCGCGCGCGGCACCGCCGAGAGCGGCAGGTGAGTGGTGGCGAGCGCCACGCGCAGCGCACCGGCCGTAAGCAGCATGACCGGCGCAGGCGCACGGCAGCGCTTGGCCAGATATTCGGTATGGCCGGTAAAGGCAATACCCGCCTCGTTGATGACGCCCTTGTGCACCGGTGCGGTGACCATGGCGTCGAACTCGCTACTCAGACAACCAGCCACTGCGCGATCCAGCAGGTCGAGGACGTAACGCGCATTGGCGGCATTCGGTGTGCCGGCCGTGACCGGTGCGCGCAGACTGATCGGCAGTACCGTCAGATGTTGTGCAATGTGTGTGCTGCGCTGCGCGGGAATGTAGTCGTCCAGGCTGAGATCAAGCCGCAACTGGCGTGCGCGTGCGGCAAGCAGTTCCGGATCGCCGAGCGCAACCATGTCGGCATGCCGGAAGGTTTGCGCCAGTGCCAGGCAGATATCCGGGCCGATGCCCGCGGGCTCGCCGGTGGTGAGCGCGATGCGCGGGAGGATTGCAGGCATGGCGAGGTCGGTGCGATTCAGCTTTCCAGATGGTATTCGATGAAGGCGGAATCCTTGAGCTGGCTGAGCCACTGCTGGACGATCTCCTCGGACTTGCGCGCGAAGATCGCGTCATAGGCCTTGTTCTGCGCATATTCCGCGGTTTGGTCCACGCTGCGGCGGCCCAGAACCTGTACGATATGCCAGCCAAACTGGGTCTTGAACGGCTCGCTGATCTGACCCACCTGCAGCTTTTCCATCTGTGCCGCGAAGGCCGGTACCATGGAATCGGGGTCCACCCAGCCCAGGTCGCCGCCGTTGTTGGCCGACCCTGGATCTGCGGAATACTGTTTGGCCAGCGTTGCGAAGTCGGCGCCGGCCAGAATCTGCTTGCGCAGCTCCGCGAGCTTCGCCTCGGCCTGGGCGTCGCTCATGATGGCGCTGGTGCGGATCAGGATGTGGCGCGCATGTACTTGCGTGATTTCATGTTTGCCGGCGGCGGCGATCTTCACGTCGTCCAGCTTGACGATGTGAAAGCCGCTGGATCTGGAAATCGGCTCGCTGATGTCGCCGGGTTTCATCTGGCGCACGGCATCGGCGAAG
>JAGXAZ010000030.1 GCA_018971365.1 Gammaproteobacteria bacterium
ATCCACGATGATCTCGAGGTGCAGCTCGCCCATGCCGGAGATGATGGTCTGGCCGGTTTCCTCGTCGGTATGCACACGGAATGAAGGGTCTTCCTGCGCCAGCTTCTGCAACGCGATGCCCATCTTTTCCTGGTCAGCCTTGGTCTTGGGCTCGACCGCCACCGAGATCACCGGCTCGGGAAATTCCATCTTCTCGAGGATGATGATCTTGTCCGGGTCGGTGAGCGTGTCACCGGTGGATACGTCCTTCAGGCCCACGGCCGCGGCGATGTCGCCGGCACAGACTTCCTTGATTTCCTTGCGGTCGTTGGCGTGCATCTGCAGGATGCGGCCGATGCGCTCTTTCCGGCTCTTGATCGGGTTGTACACGGTGTCGCCGGATTTCAGCACGCCGGAGTACACGCGGAAAAAGGTGAGTGTGCCCACGAAGGGGTCGCTCATGATCTTGAACGCCAAGGCCGAGAACGGCTCGTCGTCGCGCGGATGGCGCACGGCAGGCGAGCTGTCCTTGTCATCGAGATGGCCCCTGACTGCGGGAATGTCCGCAGGCGCGGGCAGGTAATACACCACGGCGTCCAGCATCATCTGCACGCCCTTGTTCTTGAAGGCCGAACCGCACAGCATCGGCACGATTTCATTGCGGATGGTGCGCGCGCGCAGACCCTGGTGGATTTCCTCGGCACTCAGCTCCTGGCCTTCCAGATACTTGTGCATGAGCGCGTCGGAACCCTCGGCCGCCGCCTCCACCATCTTGTCGTGCCACTCCTTGGCCTGGGCCTGAAGTTCCACGGGAATTTCCTTTTCCTCGAAACGCATGCCCTGGGTGGAATCATCCCAATAGATGGCCTTCATCTTCACCAGATCCACCACGCCCTTGAAGTTTTCTTCGGCGCCGATGGGGATCTCGATGGGCACCGGGGTCGCCCCCAGGCGCTCGCGGATCTGTTTGTAGACACGCAGAAAATTCGCGCCCGCGCGGTCCATCTTGTTGACGAACGCAAGCCGCGGCACACCGTACTTGGTGGCCTGGCGCCACACGGTCTCGGACTGCGGTTCGACGCCGCCCACGGCGCAGAATACCGCGCAGGCACCATCCAACACCCGCAGCGAGCGCTCCACCTCGATGGTGAAGTCCACGTGCCCGGGCGTGTCAATGATATTGATGCGGTGCTCGGGCAGGTTGTGATCCATGCCCTTCCAGAAGCAGGTGGTGGCCGCTGAAGTGATAGTGATGCCGCGCTCCTGCTCCTGCTCCATCCAGTCCATGACCGCCGCGCCGTCGTGCACCTCGCCGATCTTGTGGGACACGCCGGTGTAGAACAGGATGCGCTCGGTCGTGGTGGTCTTGCCGGCATCAATGTGCGCCATGATGCCGATGTTGCGGTAGCGCTCGATGGGAGTATGACGGGCCACGACGGAGTCCTCGGAACTAAATCTCGGAAACTGAATTACCAGCGATAGTGCGCGAAGGCCTTGTTGGCCTCGGCCATGCGATGCACGTCTTCGCGCTTCTTGACGGCATTGCCGCGGTTCTCGGCGGCTTCCAGCAATTCACCGGCGAGTCGCTGCGGCATGGACTTCTCGCCGCGCGCGCGCGCCGACTCGATGATCCAGCGCATGGCAAGCGCCTGTTGGCGCACCGGGCGCACCTCGACCGGCACCTGATAGGTGGCGCCGCCCACGCGCCGCGACTTGACCTCGACCATGGGACGCACGTTCTCGAGCGCGCGATCCAGCACTTCCATGGGTTCGGCGCCGCGTTTGCCGCCGATCTGGTCGAGCGCGCCGTACACGATGCGCTCGGCCACGGCTTTCTTGCCGCTTTTCATCACCATATTGATGAACTTGGCGAGCTTGTCGCTACCGAATTTTGGATCCGGCAGGACGGTGCGCCGTTCAGCTTGTTTTCTGCGGGACATAATTCCTACCTGGCCATCAGGATTTGGGACGTTTGGCGCCGTACTTGGAGCGCCCCTGCTTGCGGTCGCCCACGCCGGCGCAATCCAGCGAGCCGCGCACCGTGTGGTAGCGCACGCCCGGCAGATCCTTGACGCGGCCGCCGCGAATCAGCACCACCGAGTGCTCCTGCAGGTTGTGGCCCTCACCGCCGATGTAGCTGATCACCTCGAAACCGTTGGTGAGCCGCACCTTAGCCACCTTGCGCAGCGCCGAGTTCGGCTTCTTGGGCGTGGTGGTGTACACGCGCGTGCATACGCCGCGCTTCTGCGGCGAGCCGCCCAGCGCCGGTACCCGGGTCTTCTCCAGCCTGCGGGTACGCGGTTTGCGCACCAATTGATTAAACGTCGCCATGAAACAACTCACGTTGCCGAGGTTGAGTAACGCTGAAATCCTGCAGGCTGACTGTCGCCGGGGAAGAAGCAACAGGCCGGTCAAAACCGGCCTGTGTTTCGATGTACCGCGGGGGCGACTGTCTTCGGGCCGCCACGCGCCGCCTGTAAAGCGCGCGAATTTTAGGGAGATGGGGCGGTACTGTCAAGAAAACCGCCCGCTCCGCGCTCAGCCTTGGGCCTGTTCCGCCGGCTGCGCGGCGACCGCCGGCGCTTCGGCCGGGGTCTCGCCGCCGCTGAACAGCGCCTCGGCCTCGGCCACCTGCTGGGCAGTGGTGTCCACCGCGGCTTCGGCGCGCTGCTTGCGCCGCTGCTCGTGGTAGGCATAACCAGTGCCCGCCGGGATCAGGCGGCCGACGATGACGTTTTCCTTCAGTCCGCGCAGGTCATCCTGCATGCCGCGCACCGAGGCTTCGGTCAACACGCGCGTTGTCTCCTGGAATGACGCTGCCGAGATGAACGACTCGGTCGCGAGCGAGGCCTTGGTAATGCCAAGCAACACCGGTGCATATTCGGCCGGGGCCTTGTCCTCGGCGCTCATCTTCTCGTTTTCCTCCAACGCCCGCGAACGGTCGAGTTGTTCGCCGTGCAGGAAACGGGTGGCGCCGGAGCCGGCAATTTCCACCTTGCGCAGCATCTGACGGATGATCACTTCGATGTGTTTGTCGTTGATCTTCACGCCCTGTAGCCGGTACACATCTTGGATCTCGCGCACCAGATAGTCGGCGAGCGCGGTCACGCCCAGCAGCCGCAGGATGTCGTGAGGATTGAGCTCGCCGTCGGCGATGACCTCGCCCTTCTCCACGCGTTCACCCTCGAACACGTTGACGGTGCGCCATTTGGGAATCAGCAGCTCGTGCTGTTCGTTGCTGTCGTCGGTGATGATCAGCCGCTGCTTGCCCTTGGTGTCCTTGCCGAATGCCACGGTTCCAGACACCTCGGCGAGGATCGCGGGTTCCTTGGGTTTGCGCGCCTCGAACAGGTCCGCGACCCGCGGCAGACCGCCGGTGATGTCGCGCGTCTTGGTGGATTCCTGCGGGATGCGAGCAATCACGTCGCCCACGCCCACGCGCGCGCCGTCCTCGACCGAGACAATCGCCCCCGGCGGCAACTGGTAGTACGCCGGAATTTCCGTGCCCGCGAGCAGCAGTCCGCGGCCCTTGTCATCCACAAGCCGTATCGTGGGACGCAAATCCTTGCCCAGCGTACCGCGCATCTTGGGGTCGGTGATCACGACACTGGAGATGCCGGTGACTTCGTCCACCTGGCGGTTGACGGTGATGCCTTCCACAAAATCGTGGAACTGCAGCGTACCGGCCACTTCGGTAACTACCGGGTGGGTGTGCGGATCCCAAGTGGCGGCGAGTTGTCCGGCCGCGGCTTTGGCGCCCTCGGCCAATATGATGCTCGCACCATACGGGATCTTGTAACGTTCGCGCTCGCGCCCGAATTCGTCGATGACCCCGAGTTCGCCGGAACGCGACACGGCCACCCAGTGGCCCTTGGCATGTTTCACGGTCTTGATGTTGTGCAGCTTGACGGTGCCCGCGGCCTTGATTTCGACGCTCGAAATCGCCGCCGCACGCGAAGCCGCGCCGCCGATGTGGAAGGTGCGCATGGTCAACTGCGTGCCCGGCTCGCCGATGGACTGCGCCGCTATCACCCCCACGGCCTCACCGATGTTGACGCGCATGCCGCGCGCCAGATCGCGGCCGTAGCATTGCGCACACACGCCATAGCGCGTTGCACAGGTGATCGGTGAGCGCACTACCACGCGATCCACGCTCAGCTCTTCGAGTTTTTCCACCCAGCGCTCGTCCAGGAGCGTACCGGCTTCCACCAGCAGCTTCTTGGTACCCGGCGCCTGCACGTCTTCGGCAAGCACCCGCCCGAGCACGCGCTCGCGCAACGGCTCGACCACATCGCCGCCCTCGACGATGGGCTTCATGGACAGGCCCTCGCGGGTGCCGCAATCCACTTCAGTGACCACCAGATCCTGGGCCACGTCCACCAGACGCCGCGTCAGGTAACCGGAGTTCGCGGTCTTCAGGGCAGTGTCCGCCAGACCCTTGCGTGCGCCATGCGTGGAGATGAAGTACTGCAGCACGTTCAGGCCTTCGCGGAAGTTCGCGGTGATCGGCGTCTCGATGATGGAGCCGTCGGGCTTGGCCATGAGGCCGCGCATACCCGCAAGCTGGCGGATCTGCGCGGCGCTGCCGCGCGCACCGGAATCCGCCATCATGTAAATGGAGTTGTAGGACGGCTGGCGCAGCTTGTTGCCCTTGTAGTCGGCGACCTCCTCGGTGCCGAGCTTGTCCATCATGGCTTTGGCCACCTGTTCGTTGGTGCGCGACCAGATGTCCACCACCTTGTTGTAACGCTCGCCGTTGGTCACCAGCCCCGAGGCGTACTGGTTCTCGATTTCCTTCACTTCGACCTCGGCGCCGCGCAGGATGCGCCCCTTCTCGTCCGGCACCACCATGTCGTTGACGCCGATGGACACGCCGGCGCGCGTCGCGTAATTGAAACCCGTGTACATGAGCTTGTCGGCAAACACCACGGTTTCCTTCAGGCCTACGCGCCGATAACACGCGTTGATGAGCGCGGAGATGGCCTTCTTCGTCAGGTCGCGGTTGATGAGTTCGAACGCCAGTCCCTTGGGCAGGATGTCCGACAGCAGTGCGCGCCCCACCGTGGTCTTGACGCGACGCGTGCGGGTCTCGAAGCTGCCGTCGTCCTGGATCACGTGATCAATGACGCGCACCTGGACGCGTGCCTGCAGGTCCACTTCGCGGTTTTCCCAGGCACGATGGGCCTCGGCGACGTCGGTGAATAGCGCGCCTTCGCCCTTGGCATTGACGCGCTCGCGCGTCATGTAATACAGGCCCAGCACCACGTCCTGCGAGGGCACGATGATGGGGTCGCCGTTCGCGGGCGACAGGATGTTGTTGGAGCTCATCATGAGTGCACGCGCTTCCAGCTGCGCTTCCAGTGACAGCGGCACATGCACCGCCATCTGGTCGCCGTCGAAATCCGCGTTGAACGCGGTGCATACCAGCGGATGCAACTGGATGGCCTTGCCCTCGATGAGCAGCGGCTCGAAGGCCTGTATTCCCAGGCGGTGCAGCGTGGGCGCACGATTCAGCATCACCGGATGCTCGCGGATCACCTCTTCGAGGATGTCCCAAACTTCCGGTCCCTCGCGCTCGACCATTTTCTTGGCCGCCTTGATAGTGGTAGCCATGCCGCGCAACTGCAGCTTGGAAAAGATGAACGGCTTGAAAAGTTCCAGCGCCATCTTCTTCGGCAGGCCGCACTGGTGCAGCTTCAGGCCCGGACCCACCACGATCACCGAACGCCCCGAGTAATCCACGCGTTTGCCGAGCAGGTTCTGGCGAAAACGCCCCTGCTTGCCTTTGATCATGTCGGCCAGGGACTTGAGCGCGCGCTTGTTGGAGCCGGTGATGGCGCGCCCGCGGCGGCCGTTGTCCAGCAGCGCGTCCACCGCCTCCTGCAGCATGCGCTTTTCGTTGCGCACGATGATGTCCGGCGCATTCAGCTCCAGCAGCCTTTTCAGGCGGTTGTTGCGGTTGATGACGCGGCGATACAAGTCATTGAGATCGGAGGTGGCGAAGCGGCCGCCGTCCAGCGGCACCAGCGGCCGCAGGTCCGGCGGCAGCACCGGCAGCACCGTCATTACCATCCACTCCGGCTTGTTGCCGGATTCAATGAACGACTCCATGAGTTTCAGGCGCTTCGCAAGACGCTTGATCTTGGTCTCGGAATGCGTGTCGGCGATGTCCCCGCGCAGCTTGGCGGCTTCCTTCTCGAGATCAATGCTCTTCAGCAGCTCGTAGACGGCTTCCGCACCCATACGCGCGTCAAAGTCATCGCCGTGTTCCTCGATGGCCTCGAGATACGACTCGTCGGAAAGCAGCTGACCGCGCTCCAGCGGCGTCATGCCCGGATCGATCACCACGAAGGCTTCGAAGTACAGCACACGTTCGATCTCGCGCAAGGTCATGTCGAGCATCAGCCCGATGCGCGATGGCAGCGATTTCAGGTACCAGATGTGCGCCACTGGCGAGGCCAGCTCGATGTGGCCCATGCGCTCGCGGCGCACCTTGGCCACGGTGACCTCGACGCCGCATTTCTCGCAGATCACGCCGCGGTGCTTCAGCCGCTTGTACTTGCCGCAGAGGCACTCGTAGTCCTTGACCGGTCCGAAGATCTTGGCGCAAAACAGGCCGTCGCGCTCCGGCTTGAAGGTGCGGTAATTGATGGTTTCAGGCTTCTTGACCTCGCCGTAGGACCAGGAGTGGATCAGCTCTGGCGACGCCAGGCCGATGCGCAACGCGTCAAAGTCCTCGACCTGGCCCTGTTGCCTCAACAGCTTGAGTAAATCTTTCATATTTGCTTCACCGTCAATTTACTGATTGCAATGATCGCCGCCGAAACGCCTGTGGCTCAGTCCTGTTCCAGCTCGATATTGATGGCCAGCGAGCGTATTTCCTTGACCAGCACGTTGAAGGACTCCGGCATGCCGGCCTCCATGCGATGGTCGCCATCCACGATGTTCTTGTACATCTTGGTGCGCCCCACGGTGTCGTCGGACTTGACCGTGAGCATCTCCTGCAGCGTATAGGCGGCGCCGTAGGCTTCCAGCGCCCAGACTTCCATTTCGCCGAAGCGCTGCCCGCCGAACTGCGCCTTGCCGCCCAGCGGCTGCTGCGTCACCAGCGAGTACGGTCCGGTGGAACGCGCGTGCATCTTGTCGTCCACCAGGTGGTTAAGCTTGAGCATGTACATGTAGCCCACGGTCACCTGCCGCTGAAACGCTTCACCGGTGCGGCCGTCGTACAGCGTGGTCTGGCCGGATTCCGGCAGGCCCACGATGCGCAGCAGGTGTTTGATTTCATCTTCGCTCGCGCCGTCGAACACCGGCGTGGCCACCGGCAGGCCATCGCGCAGATTCTCCGCCAGCGCGCCGATTTCCGTGTCGCTGAATGCCGCCAGATCCTCCTTGCGGCCGCCGGTACGGTTGTAAACCTGCTCCAGGAACTTGCGCAGCTCCTCGGCCTTGGCCTGCTCGTCCAGCATGCGTCCGATCTTCTGGCCAATGCCTTTCGCTGCCCAGCCCAGGTGGGTTTCGAGAATCTGCCCGATGTTCATGCGCGAAGGCACGCCCAGCGGATTCAACACCACGTCCACCGGTGTGCCATCCGCCATGTAGGGCATGTCCTCGACCGGCACAATCATGGAGATTACGCCCTTGTTGCCATGGCGGCCGGCCATCTTGTCGCCCGGCTGCACCCGGCGTTTGACCGCGAGATACACCTTGACCATCTTGATCACGCCCGGCGCCAGATCGTCACCTGCGGTGATCTTGCGTTTCTTTTCTTCGTAACGCCGCTCAAATTCGTGATGCTGGCCTTTGAGCGCGGTCGCGACCTTCTCGAGTTGTGCGTTGGCCTCGTCGTTTTTCAGCCGGATCTCGAACCAGTTCTCGCGCGGCAGTTCCTCGAGATAACTCTTGGTGATCTTGTTGCCGGCCTTGAGACCATGGGGTCCGCCCTCCGCCACTTTGCCGAGCAGCATGCGTTCGACGCGCTGGAAAATATCCTCCTCCAGGATGCGGCGCTGGTCGTTCAGGTCTTTGCGCACCTTCTCGAGCTCGGCCTTCTCGATGCTGAGCGCACGCGCGTCCTTGTCGACGCCGTCGCGGGTAAACACGCGCACGTCGATCACGGTGCCGTCCATGCCCGGCGGCACGCGCAGCGAGGTGTCCTTCACGTCGCTGGCTTTCTCGCCGAAGATGGCGCGCAGCAGCTTTTCCTCCGGCGTCAGCTGAGTCTCGCCCTTGGGCGTGACCTTGCCGACCAGGATGTCGCCGGCCTTGACCTCGGCGCCGATGTACGCAATACCGGTCTCGTCCAGCTTGCCGAGCGCGCCTTCGCCTACGTTGGGGATGTCGGCGGTGATTTCCTCGCTACCGAGCTTGGTGTCACGTGCCACGCACGCAAGTTCCTCGATGTGGATGGTGGTGAAGCGTTCCTCTTCCACCACGCGCTCGGAGATCAGGATCGAGTCCTCGAAGTTGTAGCCGTTCCAGGGCATGAAGGCCACCAGCATGTTCTGGCCCAGCGCCAGTTCGCCGAGGTTTGTGGACGGTCCGTCGGCGAGCACGTCGCCGCGCGCCAGCGCCTCACCCGGCTTGACCAGCGGCCGCTGGTTGATGCAGGTGTTCTGATTGGAGCGCGTGTATTTGGTGAGGTTGTAGATATCCACCCCCGGCTCGCCGGCGTGGGTTTCCTCGTCGTTGACACGCACCACAATGCGGCCCGCGTCCACGGAATCCACGGTGCCGCCGCGCTTTGCCACCACCACCACGCCCGAGTCAATCGCCACGGTGCGCTCAATGCCGGTGCCCACCAGTGGCTTCTCGGTGCGCAGCGTGGGTACCGCCTGGCGCTGCATGTTCGAGCCCATGAGAGCGCGGTTGGCGTCATCGTGCTCCAGGAACGGGATGAGCGCTGCGGCAATCGACACGATCTGCTTGGGTGAGACGTCAATGAAGTTGATCTTGTCGGGTGCCGAGAGCGTGAATTCGTTCTGGTGACGCACTGATACCAGCTCGTTCACGAAGCGCCCGTGGCCGTCGAGCTGGGCGTTCGCCTGCGCGATTACGTACTGACCTTCCTCGATCGCCGAGAGGTACACGATCTCGTCGGTGACCTTGCCGTTGATCACGCGCCGATAGGGAGTTTCCAGGAAACCGTAATCGTTGGTGCGCGCGTACACCGACAGCGAATTGATGAGGCCGATGTTCGGACCTTCCGGGGTCTCGATCGGGCACACGCGCCCGTAGTGGGTGGGATGCACGTCGCGCACTTCAAAGCCGGCGCGTTCGCGTGTCAGGCCGCCGGGACCCAGGGCCGACACGCGGCGCTTGTGCGTGACCTCGGACAGCGGGTTGTTCTGGTCCATGAACTGCGACAGTTGCGAGGAGCCGAAAAACTCCTTGACGGCCGCGGACACGGGCTTGGCGTTGATGAGCTCCTGGGGCATGAGTCCTTCGGATTCAGCGATCGCCAGACGCTCCCTGACGGCGCGCTCCACCCGCACCAGACCAATGCGGAACACGTTCTCGGCCATCTCGCCCACGGAACGCACCCGGCGGTTACCCAGATGGTCGATATCGTCCACCTGGCCGTTGCCGTTGCGGATGTCGATCAACACGCGCAGCGCGTCCACGATGTCGGAACTCTTACCGAGCTCCTGGTAGAGTTTTTTGCAGAACTCGTCCTGGCGCTGGCTGAAATACATGGCATCGTACAGCACGCCCGGACCGGTCAGCGCCTGGCGGCCCACGCGCCGGTTGAACTTCATGCGCCCCACCACCGACAGGTCGTAGCGCTCGAGGGTAAAGAACAGGTTGTGGAACAGCTGCTCGGCAGCGTCCTTGGTGGGCGGCTCGCCGGGACGCATCATGCGGTAGATTTCCACCAGCGCCTCGAGCGGCGTACGCGAGGGATCCACGCGCAGCGTGCTGGATATGAACGCGCCGCGATCCAGGTCATTGGTATAGATGGTGCGGATTTCCTTGACACTGTGCTTGATGAAATCCTCCACCTTGGCCGCGCTCAGTTCTTCATTGGCCTTGGCCAGAATCTCCCCGGTGGGAATCTGCACCACGTCGTGGGCCACGGTCTTGCCGGCCAGATAGGCCGCCGGTACCGCCAGCGTTGTGACGCCGGCTTTTTCCAGCTCGCGGATGTGGCGCGCAGTGATGCGCCGGCCTTCTTCCACCAGTACCTTGTTCTTGATCTTGATGTCGAAGGCCGCGGTTTCGCCGCGCAGCCGCTCCGGCACCAAATCGAGCGTGATGCCTTCCTTGTTCAAATGGAAGGTGTTGGTTTCGAAGAACAGCTCCAGGATCTGGCTGTCGTTGTAGCCCAGGGCGCGCAACAGGATGGTGACCGGCAATTTGCGGCGCCGGTCAATGCGCACGAAGATGCAGTCCTTGGGATCGAACTCGAAGTCCAGCCAGGAGCCGCGATAGGGAATCACGCGCGCGGAAAACAGCAGCTTGCCGGAGCTGTGGGTCTTGCCCTTGTCGTGCTCGAAGAACACGCCGGGCGAACGGTGCAACTGCGATACGATTACGCGCTCGGTGCCGTTCACGATGAAGGTGCCGTTGCCGGTCATAAGCGGCACTTCGCCCATGTAGACTTCCTGTTCCTTTACTTCCTTGGGACGGCGATGCTCGGGCGGCACGTCCTTGTCGTAGAGCGCGAGACGCACCAGCACCCGCAGCGGCGCCGAATAGGTCAGCCCGCGCATGATGCACTCCTTCTCGTCGAACGGCGGCTCGCCGAGCGTGTATTCGACGTACTCGAGCGCGGCATTGCCACTGTAACTCGTGATCGGAAATACCGATTTGAAGGCCGCATGCAAACCGGCGTCGGCGCGCACACGTGCCGGCTTGTCGACCTGCAGGAAATGACGGTAGGACTCGAGCTGGATGGCCAGAAGATAGGGCACATCGAGCACGCTCGTGCGTTTGCCAAAGTCCTTGCGGATACGCTTCTTTTCGGTGAATGTGTAGGCCATCTTGAGTTCCTCGAAGCGCACCCGCGGCGCGAGATTGAATTTCACATCTGCGATCCGAAAAACCGAACCGCGCGAGCCAGACAAAAGCACGGAAAGGCCGGTGGCGCGCGCCACCAGCCGTTCCCGTCAACCGAACGATCCTACCGTCACAAATCCGTCATTCCCGCGCAAGCGGGAATCCAGTAACTCCGTACTCGGAACACTGGATCCCGTGTCATCGGCCGTCCCTGGCCGGCACGGGATAAGTGCATCCATCACTGCACTGGACCTCGGATCAACGCACAACCCTGTGCTGTCGGGAGTGAGGACTCCCGTCATCACTTGAGTTCGACGGACGCACCGGCCGCTTCCAGTGCCTGCTTGAACTTGGCGGCATCGTCCTTGGACACGCCTTCCTTCACGTTCTGGGGTGCGCCTTCCACCAGATCCTTGGCTTCTTTCAGGCCCAGGCCGGTGATGGTACGCACCGCCTTGATCACCTCGACCTTCTTTTCGCCCACTGCCTTCAAAATCACGGTGAACTCGGTCTTCTCCTCGGCAGGTGCCGCACCTGCGGCTCCGCCCGCCGCCGGAGCCGCGGCCACCGCCGCCGCCGCGGACACGCCGAACTTCTCCTCCATCGCGGAGATCAGGTCCACGATCTCCATCACAGTCATCTTGGAAATGGTTTCCAGTATGTCTTCTTTTGCCACAGCCATGGTCATTACTCCTGAATAGATGGGATTACGAATCGGTTTATCAAGCCGCCTGCTTCTGGTCGCGCACCGCGGCTACGGTACGTACCAGTTTGGCGTGCGGTTCTGCCAGGGTACGAACCAGCTTGGTGAGCGGCGCCTTCATCACGCCCATAAGCATGGCCAGCGCCTGCTCGCGGGTCGGCAACTTGGCGAGCCGCTCCAGGTCCGTGGTCGGCAGCAGCCTGCCGCCGAGGGCCAGCGCCTTGATCACGAAGAGTTCGTAGTCCTTGGCGAAATCCTTGGCCACACGCGCGGCGGCGCCTGGATCCTCTTTCGAGAACGCCAGCACCAGCGGTCCCTTGAGAGCATCCTTGAGGCACTCGAACTCGGTGCCCGCAATGGCTTTCTTCGCCAGGGTGTTCTTGACGACCTTGAGCCAGACACCATTCTTGCGCGCCTTCACGCGCAGATTAGTAACCTGTTCCACGGTCAGTCCGCGGTATTCGGCGGCCACGGCGGAATACGCCTTGGCTGCCACCGCGTTCACCTCGGCGACCAGAGCCTGCTTGTCTTCTAGTCTCATCGGCACAGTCGTTACCTCCTGATAAGTCGCGTCACACACGATGCGCGTTCCATCGCGCATCACCTGGTCCGTTCCCGCGGACCGTCCGGCGACCCAATCAGGCCAAACCCGAATCGGAGTTCACCGTCTGCGTGAGCCGGCCTTGCGGCTTGATTAAGGATGCCGTACTCCTGCACGGCCTCCGCTCACGGTCTTTGACGTGTCGGTTACCAGGCCCGACCGCATCAAAATCTCTTGTGGGAGCGATTATCGCGGCGAATATCGCCGCTCCCACACAGTTATCCGCCGGCGCCTACAGCGTCAGCGAATTCTGGTCAATCACGATGCCCGGCCCCATGGTAGAAGACACGGTCACCTTCTTCATATATATGCCCTTGGCCGTGGCCGGCTTGACCTTGTTAATGTCGGCCAGCAGCGCATACAGGTTTTCCTTCAGGGCGTTAGCCTCGAAATCCGATTTGCCAATGCTGCAATGCACGATGCCGGCCTTGTCGGCCCGGTAGCGCACCTGGCCGGTTTTGGCATTTTTCACGGCGCCGGCCACGTCCGGCGTCACCGTGCCGACCTTGGGGTTCGGCATCAGGCCGCGCGGACCCAGAATCTGGCCCAATTGGCCCACGACGCGCATGGCGTCCGGGCTCGCGATCACCACGTCGAAATCCATCTGCCCGGCCTTGATCTTTTCCGCCAAGTCCTCGAAACCGATGATGTCGGCGCCCGCCTGTTTCGCGGCGACAGCGTTCGCGCCCTGGGTAAACACCGCCACGCGCACGCTCTTGCCGGTGCCGTGCGGCAATACCGTCGAGCCGCGCACCACCTGGTCGGACTTCTTGGCGTCAATCCCGAGATTGATGGCTACGTCGACCGATTCACGGAACTTCACCTTGGCAAATTCCTTGACCAGGGACATGGCCTCGTCCACGGCGTATTGCTTGCCGGCCGTGAGTGTTTCGCGGGCGCCGCGCATGCGCTTGCTTATTTTGGTGCTCATGTCACAAGCCCTCCACATCGACGCCCATGCTGCGGGCGCTGCCGGCAATGGTGCGCACCGCGGCATCCAGGTCCGCGGCAGTAATGTCCGGCATCTTGATTTTGGCAATTTCCTCCAACTGCTTGCGCGTGATCTTTCCCACCTTGTTGGTGTTGGGCGTGGCGCTGCCCTTGTCCAGGCCGAGTGCCTTGCGGATCAAAACCGAGGCCGGCGGCGTTTTGGTGATGAATGTGAAACTGCGATCGTTATAGACCGTGATCACCACCGGAATCGGCAGGCCCGGCTCCAGCTTCTGGGTCTGGGCATTGAACGCCTTGCAGAACTCCATGATGTTGACGCCCTGCTGGCCAAGCGCCGGACCCACGGGCGGGGCAGGATTGGCCTGACCGGCCGGGATTTGCAGTTTCACGAATGCCTGAACCTTCTTTGCCATGTGTGCTCCTCGCGGGTGCTAGCGCCTGGTTGTTGCAGGCTCCCCGATTAAAGAAGTGAGGGGTCAGGTGTAAGGAGTGAAGAGCGGGAAATAAACTCCCTGCTCATACCCTACACCTCGCGCCTCACGCCTCACCGTCAAAAAATCGCTACGATTTTTCGACCTGGCTGAATTCCAATTCCACCGGCGTGGAGCGGCCGAAAATCAGCACCGCCACCCGCAACCGGTTCTTCTCGTAATTCACTTCTTCCACTACGCCATTGAAATCGTTGAACGGCCCTTGAATCACACGCACTACCTCGCCCGGCTCGAACAGCACCTTGGGACGCGGTTTTTCGGCACCTTCCTGCACACGATGCAGGATGGCATCGGCTTCCTTGTCGGTAATCGGCGCGGGCTTATCCGGAGTGCCGCCGATGAAACCCATGACCTTGGGCACGCTTTTCACCAGGTGCCAAGTCTGATCGTCCAGTTCCATCTGCACCAGCACGTAGCCGGGAAAAAACTTGCGCTCGCTGCGGCGCTTCTGGCCTTCGCGCATCTCCACGACTTCCTCGGTGGGCACCAGAATGTCGCCGAACTTGTCAGCCAGGCCACTGCGCTTCACGCGCTCCGCGAGCGAACGCTTGACCGTCGATTCGAAGCCGGAATAGGCATGCACCACGTACCACCTGAGCGCCATTATCTCAGCTCCCCTGCCCGGTGATGCCGTGCAGCGCCCAGAACAGAAACATGTCCAGCAGCCACATAAGCACCGCGGTAATCAGTACCACCACGATGACCGCGATCGTGGTTTGCAGCGTCTCTTCACGCGTCGGCCACACCATCTTGCGCACCTCGGTGCGCGAACTGGAGATGAAACTCCAGGTGGCATGGCCAAGCTGCGTCTGCCACGCGAGCAACGCCGCCAAAACCAGCCCGGCCACCACATAGGCCGCACGCAGCAACTGGTTCTGGGCGCTGAACCAGTAATACGCCACGATGCCGGCAATGATCAGCAGGATGGCGCCAATGAGTTTGATCGTATCCAGGCTGCTGCGCCTGGGTTCCATTACATCGTTCATCTAATCATCAACCTGTTACACGCCTGGCATTCAAATTGGCAGGCCAGGAGGGAATCGAACCCCCAACCTGCGGTTTTGGAGACCGCCGCTCTGCCAATTGAGCTACTGGCCTGTAAAAACTTCATCTGCATTAACCATCCCTGGTGCGCTGTCCAGCCCGGACTTCCCTGGCCGGGCGCTCGGCAGGAATGACATACCACCGGCATGTCATCGAAAGGCACCCGCCTCGCCCGCCGCTCTGCCAATTGAGCTACTGGCCTGTATCAAACCTCTATCAATCGCGGCCGCAGGCCGCTCCCGCATTGTGGGAGAGGATTTCAGCCGCGATTACTTATTCGATGATCTTCGCCACCACGCCGGCGCCGACGGTGCGGCCGCCCTCGCGGATGGCAAAGCGCAGTCCGTCCTCCATGGCGATCGGGCTGATCAAGGACACCACCATCTTGATGTTGTCCCCGGGCATGACCATCTCCACACCCTTCGGCAGGTCCACACTTCCGGTCACGTCCGTGGTGCGGAAGTAAAACTGCGGCCGGTAGCCGTTGAAGAACGGCGTGTGCCGTCCGCCCTCTTCCTTGGTGAGCACGTACACTTCGGCCTCAAACTTGGTGTGCGGGGTGATGGAGCCGGGCTTGGCCAAGACCTGGCCGCGCTCGACTTCCTCGCGCTTGGTGCCTCTCAAGAGCACGCCGATGTTGTCGCCCGCCTGACCCTGATCGAGAAGCTTCCTGAACATCTCCACCCCGGTCACCACGGTCTTGGTGGTCGGTTTCAAGCCAATGATCTCGATTTCATCGCCCACCTTGACGATGCCGCGCTCGACTCGGCCCGTGACCACGGTGCCGCGCCCGGAGATGGAGAACACGTCCTCCACCGGCATCAGAAACGCTCCGTCAATCAGCCGCTTGGGCTCGGGGATCCAGGTGTCGAGCGAGTCCACCAGCTTCTCGATGGACTGGATGCCGATCTCCGAGGCATCGCCCTCCAGGGCCTTCAAAGCCGAGCCAATGATAATCGGGGTCTTGTCCCCGGGAAACTGATAGACGGTCAATAGGTCCCGCACTTCCATCTCGACGAGCTGCAAGAGCTCCTTGTCGTCCACCATGTCGGCCTTGTTCATGTACACCACGATGTAGGGCACGCCCACCTGCCGGGCCAGAAGTATGTGCTCGCGGGTCTGGGGCATGGGGCCGTCGGCCGCCGACACCACCAGGATCGCCCCGTCCATCTGCGCCGCCCCGGTGATCATGTTCTTCACGTAGTCGGCGTGCCCGGGGCAGTCCACGTGCGCGTAGTGACGCTTGGCGCTCTCGTACTCCACGTGCGAGGTCGCAATCGTGATGCCGCGCGCCTTCTCCTCCGGCGCGTTGTCAATCTGGTCGTAGGCCTTCGCCTCGCCACCAAATTTCTTCGACTGGATCACCGTCAACGCCGCCGTCAACGTCGTCTTGCCGTGATCCACATGCCCAATCGTCCCCACGTTTACATGCGGCTTCTTGCGCTCGTACTTTGCCTTGGACACGGTTGCTACTCCTCAGTAATCAGCACTAACTCGATCTTGCGTTTCGCCAATGTCCTGCTCATTCCTCACGGCCGCACACTTCACACCGTCCTGGAGCCCATGACCGGAATCGAACCGGTGACCTCGTCCTTACCAAGGACGTGCTCTACCGACTGAGCTACATGGGCGACCTGAGCTGCACCTCATTCACCCGTTTGGCTGGAGCGGGTGATGGGAATCGAACCCACGTCATCAGCTTGGAAGGCTGAGGTTCTACCATTGAACTACACCCGCCGCGTCCGTCGCTGGGTACCGAACCTGCCAACCAAGAGCTCGCAATTCATTTCTGGTGGAGGGGGAAGGATTCGAACCTTCGTAGGCGTAAAGCCAGCAGATTTACAGTCTGCCCTCGTTGGCCGCTTGAGTACCCCTCCACGGACGAAGCCGAGAATTGTCTTATATTTCGCGGATTTGTGTCAACGGG
>JAGXAZ010000031.1 GCA_018971365.1 Gammaproteobacteria bacterium
AAAACTTGATGTGCCCGATCCGCACCTTTACTTTCAGGCCCCCGGCGGGCAGGTGTTTCGGCTCGTGGGCTTAAACGAAGACCTGTCTGTCTATGAGAAATCACATTCATCAAGACCCGGGTCATCCGCGTCGGCATCGTGAAAATAATTAATGAGAATGCGTCGGCTGACGAATAAGTCAAAGGTTCCCTAATATTTTCGGGTGAAAATATACATGCAACGCAAACTGATTGCACCGTTACTTGGGCTCACCGGCCTGCTCATGGGGCTGGGCGCCTTCGGCCATAGTTTCCTGGGCCGCAAGGGCTTGGATGCGGGCCTCGCGCACGTGACACTCGACGCGCACACCGACAAGCTGATTTATCTGGTGTGGTATTTCTGCGGCGGCTGCATGCTGGTGTTCGGCCTGCTGGTGATCGCCAGTGCCTGGCAGGCCCGGCGCGGAGACAATCGCTGGCTGTCCGTCGCCGGTCTTATCGGTATCTTCTACCTGCTAACCGGCGTGCTCTCGCTCGTCTACATGCGCGAACCATTTTGGAGCGTGTTCGTGGTTCTGGGCGGACTGGCGCTGGTGTTGTCCCTGGCGCTGCGATCCGGCTGACGAAGCGCAGCCATTCAAGTCGCGCTTGGCTGGCGGTCCAGCAAACGATAGCTGATGGCTTCGGCTACGTGTGCACTGTGTACACCATCACTCGCGGCAAGATCCGCGATGGTGCGCGCCGTTTTGAGGATGCGGTGGTACGCGCGCGCGGAAAGCCCGACACGCTCGGTGGCGCGCTCCAGCAGATCGAGTCCCTGGCTGTCGGGCACACAGAAATGTCCGACTTCCCGCGGCGTGAGCCGGGCGTTGGGTTTGCCGAAGCGCGCGAGTTGGCGATTGCGCGCCGCCAAGACGCGCGCCGCGACGGTAGCGCTCGGTTCACCGTCGGGCGGCGCATCCGGCCGCAGCGCCGCGCGCGGCGGACGCGGCACATCCACGTGCAGGTCAATGCGATCCAGCAGCGGCCCCGAAATGCGCGCGCGGTAGCGCTGCACCTGCTCGGCAGTGCAGCGGCAGCGGCCGGAGTCATCACCCAGGTACCCGCAGTGGCAGGGATTCATGGCGGCAATCAGCTGGAAACGCGCCGGAAACTCGGCTTGGTGCGCAGCGCGCGATACCACGACCTGGCCGGTCTCGAGCGGCTCCCGCAGCACCTCGAGCACATGGCGGTCGAATTCCGGCAACTCATCCAGAAACAACACGCCGTGATGCGCGAGTGATATCTCGCCGGGACGTGGTACTGAGCCGCCGCCCACTAGAGCCACACCGGAGGCGGTGTGGTGCGGCGCGCGATACGGTCGCTGGCGCCAACTCCTCGCGTTGAAACCGCTGTCGCTGATCGAGGCAATGGCCGCGGTTTGCAGCGCCTCTTCTTCGCTCATCGGCGGCAGGATGCCGGGCAGGCGCTGCGCCAGCATGCTCTTGCCGGTACCGGGCGGCCCGATGAACAACAACGAGTGGCCGCCGGCGGAAGCGATTTCAAGCGCGCGCTTGGCACGGTGCTGGCCGCGCACCTCGGCAAGATCTTCGTATTGCGGGGCGTGACCGACAAGCATCGACAGATGCGGGCGCAGACGCTGCGCGCCGGTCAGATGGGCACACACGTCCAGCAGATGGCGTGCCCCCAGCACTGTCACGCCCGACACCAAGGCGGCTTCGTCGGCATTGTCACAGGGCAGCATCAGCTTGCGCCCGGCGGCGCGTGTCTTGAGCGCAGCCGGCAATACCCCACGCACCGGCTTGAGTTCGCCCGAGAGCGAAAGCTCACCCAGGAATTCCAAATCGCGGAAGACTTCCAGCGGAACCTGGCCGGAGGCGGCCAGAATGCCGAGCGCGATCGGCAGGTCAAAACGCCCACCTTCTTTCGGCAGGTCGGCAGGGGCGAGATTCACGGTGATGCGGCGCGCGGGAAAATCGAAACGCGAATTGAGCAGTGCGCTGCGCACGCGGTCGCGGGACTCGCGCACCGCGGCTTCCGGCAGGCCCACGATGGCAAACGCCGGCAGGCCCATCGAGAGATGCGCCTCCACAGCGACTTCGGGAGCGTCAATGCCTACCAGAGCACGACTGAAAACCCGGGCCAGCATCCTTGCCGATTCCTTCCCTGTTGTGGCGGTTACTTATTCCTTGTGGCCGGAGCGGCGCGGCTTTCAAACTCGGCTTCCAGTTCCTTGAGACGCGCGGCCAGCTCTTCAAGACGCTCACGGGTACGCGACAGTACCGCGGCCTGCACGTCGAATTCCTCGCGCGTCACCAGATCGAGCCTGGCAAACACGCTCTGCAGCACCGCGCGGAAGTTCTTTTCCGCATCCGCCTTGAAGTCGCGCAGGCCTGCTGGCACGCTGTCAGCGAGTTTGCGGGCGAGATCGTCGAGAATCTTGGGATCCAGCGCCATGTTTGCCACCTTGCCGCTCGCAGTCCACGTTCAGTATATACCGCACCCTCTCCGGGCGCGGGACGGGGTGCTAGACTGATAGCGGGCATTCGGAACCGGGGCGGGCGGCAGCATGAAAATGGTGAGTGCGGTCATCAAACCCTTCAAGCTCGACGACGTGCGTGAGGCGCTCTCGGACATCGGCGTACAGGGCATTACCGTGACCGAGGTCAAGGGCTTTGGCCGTCAGAAGGGCCACACTGAACTCTATCGTGGCGCGGAGTACGTGGTGGACTTCCTGCCCAAGGTGAAGATCGAGCTGGCGGTGCCGGACGATCTGCTGGACCGCGCCATCGAAGCCATCAGCCACGCCGCCAAGACCGGTAAAATCGGCGATGGCAAGATTTTCGTCTATGACCTGGAGCAGGCGGTGCGCATCCGCACCGGTGAAACCGACGCCCAGGCTTTATGAGGACAGCGTGATGAAACTCCGTAGTCTGATTTTGTTGGCAGCGGCACTCGGCACGACGGCGGCCCTGGCCCAGAGCGCCGTCTATAAATGGGTGGACAAGAACGGCAACGTGCATTACAGCTCGGTGCCGCCGAATTCCACGCTTGCGCCCACCGCCATCGTCAACACCGCAGACACCCTGGCAGTGGCGGCGGGCAGTGCGCCGTCGGCCGCGTCCGCGGTGGCGGCGCTCACCACCATCAAGGGCGATGATTCACCCGCCTGCAAAACCGCGCGTGAAACCCTGGCGAAATACATGAGCGCCAGCTATCTGTACACCCTGGGCAAAGACGGCAAACAACAAAAACTCGACGCCGAGCAGCAGGCAGCCGCCGTCGCGCAGGCCAGGAACGCCGTGACCCAGACCTGCACATCGCAGGCCTCACCGCCATGAACCTGAAGCACCTGCTGCCGGTGCTGATGGTACCGGCGGTTCTGGCATTCTCCGCCGCCCAGGCGCAGCAGGTGTATCGCTGGGTGGACGCGCAGGGCAACGTGCATTATTCGCAGACTCCGCCGCCGGCAGGCGCCACCAAGGCCAAGGTGATCGAGGTCGCGCCGCCGCCGCCGGATCCCACGGGAGTGGCGGAGCAGCAGCAGCTGGTCAAATCGGTGGCGGCCGCCGACGCCGCACAGCAAAAGGCGGCGCAAGAGGCTGCACAGGCCGCAGCCAAAAAGGCCCAACAGCAGCAAGCCTGCGACGCCGCACGCAAGCAGTTGCAGGCTTACATGGACACCCATCGGGTCATCACCAACTCCACGAGCGCCAGCCCCGCGTATTACACCGGGGATGATCTGGTGAAACTCCGCGAGCAGACGCAACAACAGGTAAACAAAACCTGTGCCGGCACCTGATTCCAAAGCTCGGCATTGCGCCATCTGATCTGCACCTGAACGTGCCGGACCTCTTTTATCTTGCAGGCGCTTGCCGTACGCTTGCGCGGTTTTTTCCGGCCGCCAGCGGAACCCCAAGTCCATGAGCAACCAGCCGATCGAGGACGCCCGCGAAATTTTCAACGTGCTGCGCTGGGGCGACGGCTACTTCGACATCAATGACCAGGGACACGTGGTGGTGTTCCCCACGCGCAAGCGCGAGGACGGCTGCGTGGACCTGCACCGGCTGGCCACCGAGGTCGGCAAGTGGAATCTCAACCTGCCGGTGCTGTTCCGATTTGGCGACATCCTGCGCGATCGCGTGGACCGGCTGTGCAACGCCTTCGCCAAGGCCATGGAATACCATGAGTACAAGGCCGGCTACACCGCGGTCTATCCGATCAAGGTGAACCAGCAACGCGCGGTGGTCGAGGACATTCTCAAACACGGTGAGGGCCGCGTGGGTCTCGAGGCCGGCAGCAAGCCGGAATTGCTGGCGGTGCTGGCACTGGCACCGGCCGGCGCCACCATCGTGTGCAACGGCTACAAGGACCGTGAATATCTGCGTCTCGCACTCATCGGCCAGCAGCTCGGTCACAAGGTTTACATCGTCATCGAAAAGTTGAACGAGCTGGATCTGCTGCTCAAGGAAGCGGCCGAGATGAGCGTCAAACCCACGCTCGGCGTGCGCGTACGCCTGACCAGCACCGGGCGCGGCAAATGGGAACACACGGGCGGCGAGAAATCCAAGTTCGGCCTGTCGGCCGGACAAATCCTGGAAGCGGTGGAGCGGCTCAGGACCGCCGGCATGCTCAACTGTCTGCAGCTGCTGCATTTCCACCTGGGCTCGCAGATCGCCAACATCCGCGACGTGCAGCGCGGCATGCTGGAAGCCGGGCGCTGTTTCGCGGAACTCGCGGAACTGGGCGTGGGCGTGCGCATCCTGGACGTGGGCGGGGGACTGGGCGTGGACTACGAAGGTACGCGCTCGCGCAGTTCCTGCTCAATGAACTACAGCGTGGAGCAGTATGCCAACACCATCGTGCGTTCGCTGTGGGAAATCTGCGAGGAATACGAGCTGCCGCACCCCGGCATCATCACCGAGTCGGGACGCGCCATTACCGCGCATCACGCGGTACTGGTGACCGAGGTGGTGGATCGCGAGTCCATCCCCGACAAGCCGCTCACCGCACCCCACCCCGAGGATCCGCAAATCCTCATGGACCTGTGGGAGGACTACGAGAACACCGATGGCCGTTCGCTGCTCGAGGTTTATCAGGACGCGCTTTATTGGAACGGCGAGGCCCAGACCATGTACATCCACGGCGTGCTGACGCTCGAGCAGCGCGCGCGCGCCGAGCAGATTTACCAGGCTACCTGTCGCAAGGTGCGTGACGGCCTCAAGCCCACCACGCGTGCACACTCCGATGCGATTTTCGAAATTGACGAGAAACTCGCGGACAAGTTCTTCTGCAACATGAGCGTGTTCCAATCGGTGCCGGATGTCTGGGCCATTGACCAGGTGTTCCCCATCATGCCGGTACATCGCCTCGCAGAACCGCTCACGCGGCGCGCAGTGCTGCAGGACCTGACCTGCGACTCCGACGGCCGCATCGAGCAGTACGTGGACGAGGAGGAACTCGAGGCCACCATGCCGGTGCACGCCATGCACAACGGCGAACCTTATTACCTGGGCTTCTTCATGGTGGGCGCTTACCAGGAAATCCTCGGCGACATGCACAACCTGTTCGGCGACACCGATTCGGTGAACGTCGAACTGGACGCCGCGAACGGCTATAAATTGCTCAAGCCCGAACAGGGCGATACGGTCGAGGAAGTGCTGCGTTACGTGCACTTTGAACCCAGCGACCTGGTGATGCGATACCGCAGCAAGATCGACCAAGCTGCGGGCTTGGATCCCTACCAGCGCGCCCAGTATCTGAAGGAACTCGAAGAAGGCCTCAAGGGCTACACCTACCTGGAGAAGTGAACGCTCCGGCGGCGCAGCGTCGGGCGCGGACCGCAAGCGTTGCCAAACCAATCCCATGAACTCAGCCACTCCAGCGCGGCCCTCGCTCTTCGCCAACCGCAACTTCACGCTGCTGTTCGGCGGCAGTTCGATTTCGGCGATCGGCGATCAATTCACGCTGGTGGCGCTGCCGTGGCTGGTGCTGAAGCTCACCGGCAACCCCGCGGCGCTCGGCATCGTGCTGGCGGTGATGGCATTTCCGCGCGCAGCTTTCATGCTCATCGGCGGCGCGGTCGTGGACCGCCGCTCGCCGCGGCGCGTGCTGCTCGAGGCGCGTGCCGTGAACGCCGCGTGCATCGTGATCCTGGCGGTGCTGGTGCTCTCCGGCGCCATCCACATGTGGATGATTTACCTGCTGTCGCTGGGCATCGGCCTGTCCACGGCGTTTGCCTATCCGGCGGGCACCGCCATCCTGCCGCAACTCGTGGAGCTGCAACAGTTGCGCTCGGCCAATGCCGTATTCATGGGGATGCGCCAGCTGGCCTTGATTGTCGGTCCGGTGCTGGCCGGATTCGTGATTGCGCTCGGCGCGCATGCAGTATCCGCGCAGCATCTCCCGGACGCGCGCGGCATGGGGCTGGCCTTCAGCATTGACGCCGTCAGTTTTGTGGCGTCGCTGATCTCCTTGCTCATGATCCGCATCCGCGGCGATTTCCATTCGACCGCGGCCCGCGGCGGGATGCTCGCCAGCGTAGCGGCGGGCCTGCACGGCGTGTGGAAGGATTTGCCGCTGCGCGCCTTTGTGCTGTACGTCGCCATCGTTTCGGTATTCGTGGGCGGTCCGATCCAGGTAGGCCTGCCGGTGCTGGCGGACACGCGCCTGAACATGGGGGCGGCCTCGCTCGGCATCCTCATGACCGCGAACGGCGCTGGCATGTTCGCCGGCAGTTTCCTTTCGGGCTTGGGCACCCGACTGCTGCGCGGCCGCTTGGGATTCATGGTGCTCGGTTTCGATGCGCTCTCCGGCCTGGCAGTCGCCGGGCTGACACTGGTGCACACCACCTACAACGGTGCGGCTTTGCTGCTGTGCGTGGGCCTGCTTACAGGCATCGTTCAAATCTCGATTTTCACCTGGATTCAGCAGCGCGTGCCGCAGGAACTGATGGGCCGCACCATGAGCATTTTGATATTTACATTTATGGGGCTGGGACCGATCTCGGCCGCAATCGCCGGCGCTTTGCTCAAGGTGATTTCGCTGGGCGCGTTGTTCGGCATCGCCGGACTTGCATTGACCGTGATTGCGCTCTGCTGCCTGGGCAGCCGGCAGTTGCGCGGCATCCGCGCCGTGCAGCCGCAGCCGGCAAAGAGCGCATGAATTCGGTTTTCAACATCATTGAAAATTGGAGCTGCAATGAATTCTGCGCTGCGAACCGGATTCATCGGTCTCGGCGCCATGGGTTATCCCATGGCACTCAACCTGCACAGGGTTAAATTGCTCAGCGCGGCGTACAACCGCACGCACGCCAAAGCCGCGGCGCTGGCCAAAGAAACCGGCTGTAGCGCGGCAACCAGCATCGCCGAGCTGGCGAAGCACTGCGACGCGGTGGTGATCTGCGTCACGGCCGATCAGGATGTGCTGGAAGTGGTGGATGCGTTGGCCGCAACACTCAAGCCGCAGAACCTGGTCATTGACTGTTCCACGGTGAGTGCGGCCACTGCGCGCGCAGCGGCCGCACGTCTCGCCAAACGCAAAATCGGCTTTCTCGACTGCCCGGTATCCGGCGGTACCGAAGGCGCGAAGCACGGTACGCTCGCCATCATGTGCGGGGGCGATGAACAGGCCTTCCGGCGCGCACAACCGGCACTGAGCGCGCTCGGCAAGCGCATCGTGCTCATGGGGCCCGTGGGCGCGGGACAGGCCACCAAGGCGGTCAACCAGATCGCGGTGGCCGGCGTCGCCCAGGCGGTCACCGAGGCCCTGGCCTTTGCCGAAGCCGAGGACTTGCCACTCGCCAAGGTCATTGAGGTCGTCGGCAGTGGCGCGGCCGGCAGTTGGTTTTTGAGCCACCGCGGTCCAAGCATGGTCGAAGGCCGTTACCCGCTGGGTTTCAAAGTCGGCCTGCACGACAAGGACCTGGGCATCGTGCAGCAGATGGCGGCCGCGCACGGCGTGCAGTTGCCGTTGGTGGAGATGACGCGCGTGCACTACCGGCGACTCATGGACAGCGGCCACGGCGACGACGATATCTCGGCCCTGTTCCGTCTCAAACGCCAACTGTTCGGGCGCTGAACCGCGCGCACGCTCGGGGCGCAAGCGCGCGGGGCTCTTGCCCCTCGCAGCGGAACCGTCGAAACTGGTGCCTATGGCCAAAGCCGAATACGCCAGACGCGCCACCGACGAATTTTTCCTGCCGGACTTCTGCTCCGCGCCGGTGGTGCTGATCGTGGTGCTGATCGCCGAACTCACCGCCTTCGTGCTGGTGGTGGCGCGCAACCTGCCGGGCGAGGGCCCGGCCCTGTGGATGGATCTGGCACGCATTTCGCTGTTTTTGCAGTGGATCGCACTCACCAGTGCGGCGGTGCTGTGCGCCACGCGCAAGTACCTGCGACGCATGCCGTTGCGTCACGCTGCTGGCGTAAGTTTCGTGCTGCTGCTCGTCACCACCGGAGTGCTGAGCGAAGTGGCCTTCGAGCTTGCGCGCTATACCGGTATCGGCCAGGGCTTCCTGCCCGGCAGTCATGCCGGCTTCCTGCTGCGCAACCTCATCATCTGCGCCATCGTCAGCTTGCTGGTGCTGCGCTATTTCTACGTGCAACACCAGTGGAAAGCCAACGTGCAGCGCGAGGCGCGCACACGCATCGAGGTACTGCAGTCGCGCATCCGGCCGCATTTTCTGTTCAACAGCATGAACACCATCGCGGCCCTGATCCGCGGCACCCCGGATCTGGCGGAACGTACCATCGAGGACCTCTCGGACCTGTTTCGCGCCAGCCTCAAGCAGACCAGCCCGATGGTGCCGCTGAGCGAAGAGCTGGCCATCACCCGCCAGTACCTGGGCATCGAACAATTGCGCCTGGGCGACCGCCTCAAGGTCAACTGGCAGATTGACGCGCTACCCGTGGATGCGAACGCGCCGCAATTAATGCTGCAGCCGCTGCTGGAAAACGCCATCTATCACGGCATCGAGACCCAGCCGCACGGCGGCAGCGTGGACGTGATCGGGCGCTTCGACGGCAAGACCCTGAGCATCCTGATCAGCAACCCGCTGCCGCCCGAGGGTGCGCCGCGGCGGCGCGGTAACCAGATGGCGCTTGACAACGTGCGCCAGCGGCTGGGGCTGGCCTGGCCCGAGCGTGCCAAACTTGACGCCCAAGCGGCCGATGGCGTGTATCGTGTGCACCTGAGTTTCCCCTACGAGAGCCATACTCCATGAAAGTACTGGTGGTGGACGACGAGTTGCCGGCACGCACACGGCTCAAGGAACTGCTGGCCACGGTTCCCGACTGTGAAGTCGCGGGCGAGGCCGCCAACGGCCGCGAGGCCCTGCAACTGTGGGAGGCCAAACAGCCGGACGTGCTGCTGCTCGACATCCGCATGCCGGTGATGGACGGTCTGGAAACCGCGCGCCATCTCGCGGGACTCGAAAATCCGCCGGCGGTGATCTTCACCACCGCGTATGACGAATTCGCCGTAGACGCCTTCGATACGCACGCGATTGCTTACCTGTTGAAACCGGTGCGTCAGGAACGGCTGGCCAACGCGCTCGCGCGCGCCGGGCGCCTGAACCGCACGCAACTGACCCGGGTCACCACCGAGACCCGGACGGCGAACGTGCGCCAGCACATCTGCGCACGCCTGCGCGAGCGCCTGCACGTGGTGCCGGTGGAGCACGTACAATGCTTCATCGCCGACCAGAAATACGTCACGGTGTGTCATACCGAAGGCGAACTGCTGATTGACGAAGCGCTCAAGGACCTGGAAACCGAGTTCGGCGAGCGCTTCCTGCGCGTGCATCGCAACGCACTGGTGGCACTCAAATACGTGCAGAGCCTGGACAAGAGCGAGGATGGACACTTTCTCATTCGCCTGCGCGGGCGCGAACAACCCGTCGAAGTCAGCCGCCGGCTGGTGGCCACGGTGCGCGCACGCCTGCGCGGCAGGCTCTGACTCCGCGCTGCATTCACGTCGGCCCGCTTCCCGCACCCGCCATGTCCCCGCGTACGCTCCGCATTGCCACGCGCAACAGTGCGCTGGCCTTGTGGCAAGCGGGACACGTGGCCGCGCGACTGCGGGCGGTCGTGCCCGCGCAGCCGGTGGAACTACTGCCACTCGTCACCCAGGGCGACCGCGAGCTGAACGCCTCGCTGGCTCAGGCCGGCGGCAAGGGTTTGTTCATCAAGGAACTGGAAACCGCGCTCGCCGACGGGCGCGCGGATCTGGCGGTGCATTCCATGAAGGACGTGCCGGTCGCACTGCCGGAAGGCCTGGTGATCGCCGCGGTGCTGGAGCGCGAGGATGCGCGCGACGCTTTCGTGTCGCGCCGCTGGCCGAGCCTCGCGGCGCTGCCGGCCGGCGCTCGTGTCGGCAGCTCCAGCCTGCGCCGCCAGTGCCAACTGCGGCACCAGCGCCCGGACCTCAGGCTGCAGTCGCTGCGCGGCAACGTGGACACGCGGCTGCGCAAGCTCGAGCACGGTGAAATCGACGCCGTGGTTCTGGCGCTCGCGGGATTGAAGCGGCTCGGACTTGCGCACACAATCAGCAGCGTGCTCGAACCCGAAACCTGCCTGCCGGCCATCGCCCAGGGCACGATAGGCATCGAGTGCCGCGCGGATAACCGGGAGATTCTGGATTTGCTCACGCCCCTGAACCATGCGCCAACCTGGCAGCGCACGCTGGCCGAGCGCGCGCTGAACCGCGGCTTGTCCGGCAGTTGCCACCTGCCGGTAGCGGGCTACGCGGAACTTCAAAAGAACGCCAGCCTGCGGCTGCGCGGTTGCGTCGGCCTGCCCGACGGCAGCCGCCTAATTGCCGGCGAGACCCGCGGTCCGGCGACCCAGGCCGAAGCGCTCGGCTTGCGACTCGCCCGGGACCTGCTCCAGCGCGGCGCCGCCGAAGTGCTGCGCCAGGTGTCGGGAACCTGACCATGGCCGCTCCCAAACCGCTGCGCGACACCGGTATCGTCATCACCCGGCCGGTACATCAGGGCGAAGCGCTCAAGGCACGGCTGGAGACCAAGGGCGCGAGCGTGCTGCACTTTCCCACCATCGAAATCCTGCCGGCCGCGCGCAGCAGCGAATTGCAGGATTGCTTCCGGCGGCTGGAACGTTACCACTACGCGATTTTCATCAGCCCCAATGCCGTGGATTACGCCGCCGATTTCATGGAATTCGCTTTGCTGCCGCCCAAGCTCAAGCTGGCCGCCATCGGCCCGGGCACCGCGCGCGCCCTGAGTGTGCACGGCCGCAAACCCGACATGCTGCCGCGCGACGGCGCAAGCAGCGAGGCGCTGCTCAAACTCAAGGCGTTGAATACCGTGACCAAAAAACGCATCCTCATCGTGCGCGGCCAGGGCGGACGCGAGTTGCTGGCCGAGACTCTGGAAGAACGCGGCGCCGAGGTGGATTACGCCGAGGTATACCGGCGCACGATACCGCGCGTTGACCATGCCGAACTTGGCAGCTGGTTCCGGCAGGGCAAGGTGGATGCCGTCGCGGTCACCAGTCGCGAGGCGCTGCTGAATCTCGACCACATGCTGAGCCCGGCGCTAACCCCGTATCTGCGCGCCTCACAGCTTTTGGTGTCGAGCACGCGTGTGATTAAATTGGCGAGTGCTCTGGGCGTACGGCGCCGGCCGCTGGTCGCCACGGATGCGAGCGACCGCGCGCTCGTGCACGCGCTCGTCAACTGGTGGACCCGCCAGGGGCGCGAACAACGCAAACACCGGAGGGAGCATGAGCGAAGCGCCTGAATCCCGCGACGCCGGCCGTCCGGCGCAGGCCCCGATGCCCGCGCCGGCGTTCCCGACGCGGCACGGGCACTGGCCGGGATGGCTGGCATTGCTGCTCGCGCTGGTGGCCCTGGCGCTGGCGATTGCGGTTTGGGTGAACTTCAGCCGCACGCAGGAACGCCAATTCACGCGCCAGAACACCGAACTGCAGGCCGTGAACCAGCGGCTGGATGCACTCAGCCAGGCCGCGGCGCTCAAGAGTCAGCTGGACAGCGAGCAGAACAGCACCCGGCAGGCGCTCAAGACCTTCAGCGACCAGCTCGACAGCATGGGTGCGGCGCTCACCGATCTGCGGCGGCGCTCCGAACGCGGCCGCGATGCCTGGATCAAGGCGGAAGCCGCCACCCTGCTTTTGGCCGCCAACGACCAGGTGGAATTGAACGCCGATCCGGCGCTGGCATCGAAAGCGCTGGCCGCCGCCGACGAACGCCTGAAATTGCTTTCCGATCCGAGTCTGATCCCGGTACGCCAGTTGATTGCCAAGGAAGAAGCCGCGCTGCGCGCCGTGCCGCAAGCCGACATCACCGGCATGGCGGTCACGCTCACCAGCCTCATGGACTCTGCAGGCAAGTTTCCGCTGAAGCGCGTGGCGCCGGAGAAGTACACGCCGGGCGCCGCGGCCCTGCTTGCTGCCGGCAAGCAAGCACGTCCGACCTTGTGGCAACGTTTCAAGGCCGGCCTGGATCGCCTGGGACGGGACATCTTCACGGTGCACCACCGTAACCAGCCGCTTGAACCGCTGCTGGCGCCGGAGCAGGATTATTTCCTGCGCCAGAACCTGGAATTGCGGCTCGCCGCTGCGCGCGCCGCCTTGCTGCAACGCGACAGTGCGGCGTTCCAGAGCAGTGCGCAACTCGCGCGCACCTGGCTGGAAACCTACTTCAATCCGCAGGATGCCAGCGTCAAGAGTGCGATCCAGGCGCTGGCACAAATGCAGGGGCAGCAACTCAATCCGCCGCTGCCCGACATTTCCGCCTCGCTCACGCTGCTGCGGCGCCTGGAACCGCCGCGCGCCAGCGCACCATGAAATACGCGTTCTACGTCCTGTTGGTGCTGCTGGCTGCGGTCATCATCGCCGGCGTGCTGCACGTGGACAGCGGCTACGTGCTGCTCTCGTGGCGCAACACCAGCGTGGAGATGTCGCTCGGCACGCTGGCGGTACTGATCCTGGTGGTGTTCTTCGGCCTGTACCTGTTGACCACGCTGGTGGTCAAACTCTGGACTTTTCCGCGACGCGTGCACGAGGCCATGGAGCGGCGCCGCGAGGCACGCTCACGGCGCTCCGCCATCCGCGGCCTGATTGATCTCGCCGAAGGCCGCTGGGCCGACAGCGAGCGCCATCTGATACGCCACGCCGCCGACAGCAAGGTGCCGCTGATCACCTACATCGCGGCCGCGCGCGCCGCGCAGATGCAGGGTGCGCACGAGCGCCGCGACACCTATCTGCGCCGTGCCCACGAGCGCGAACCCGCGGCGCAACTCGCGGTGCTGCTCACCCAGGCGGAACTGCAGATCGCGCATCGCCAATACGAGCACGCGCTCGCCACGCTGCGGCGTCTGCAGGAACTCGATCCCAACCACGCCTACGGCCTGAAACTCCTGGCGCGCCTGTATCGCAAGCTCGGCGACTGGCAGGCGCTGCACGCGCTGGTGCCAAAACTGCGCGACACGCGTGCCCTGCCGCGCATGGAAATCGACCGGCTGGAAACCCACGCGGTGTGCGTACTGCTGGAACGTCTGGATAGCTCATCGGGTGCGCCGCAGGCCGAAGCCATGTGGAACGCGCTGCCGCGCCGTCAGCACAGCGATGCCGGCATCGTGCGCGCCTATGCGCAGTTCCTGCTGAAGAGCGGCGAATCCAAAACCGCTGAAAGCGTCGTGCGCGAGGCGCTCAAAGCCAATTGGGACGATGAATTGATCCTGCTCTACGGCCAGACGCGCAGCGATGATCCGGTGCGGCAACTGGCGCGCGCCGAGGAATGGTTGGTGGAAAAAGGCGAGAGCGCGGCACTGCTTTTGACCGCGGGGCGCCTGTGCGCCGCGGCCAGGCTCTGGGGCAAGGCGCGTAGCTACCTGGAATCCAGCATCGTGCTGGGTGCGCGTCCCGAGGCCTACGAAGAACTCGGGCGGCTGCTCAAGACACTGGGTGAGCCGGAACACGCCATGCAGGCATTCAGCGACGGGCTCGCGCTGTCGCTCGGCCAGAAAATCAAGGCATTCACACCCGGCAAGCCGCGCCTGCGCCGCGTACGCAGCTGAATTCGATCGTCACTGTATATCAGAACAAAAGGCCCGCATACGCGGGCCTCGAATCTTTTGAATTGTTGTCGCAAGAAGGTCAATCAGAATCTTTCGAGTCGTCGGAATTTTCCAATATCTTACCGGTCTTCGCGTCCACGCCTACTTCGTGAATCAGTTTGCCGCGGCGGATGTCAAACGAATAGCGCAAGCCGCTGCCACCCTTCTCTTTTTCCAGCTCTTCCTTGAGGATTTTGCCGGGAAAGGTTTTGAGCGCGATGGTGCGAGCCTGCGCAAGACTGATCCGGGCTTCCCGGGCGTATGGCTGCCCGCTGTAAGCCTGCGCGGCTATCAGCGGCAGCGTGCATGCCAAGGCGGCGATGATGCACGCAGTAGATATTTTCATGACCAGACTCCTTGTTGTTACTGACGGCCAGAGGCTACCATGGGAACCGATGTCGGTCCGGTGACCAAGATTAAATTTGGATTACGATTTGTTCATGGATGCCGACATAACCCCAAAAACTTCTTTCGTGAATTACTGACCCAACATGCAAATCCCCGAAATCCTGGTCATCGAATCCCAGCACCGGCCGGGCAACCTCGGCCGCATCCTCACTGCCATCGGCGAATGCGGGATCATGGTGGATCACATCACGCTGATGCGCCGCGCGCAAGACAAAAGCGTGTGGGAAATCACCGTGGAGATGGACGAAGCTGCGCGCCAGCAACTCAATGCCCGGCTCGCGGATCTGCCGTACGGCAAGCTGCTCGGCCGCTCCGACCGGGTGTTCAACCGCCATCGCGGCGGCAAGATCGAGACTGTTTCCAAAGTGCCGCTGGATTCCATCCAGCAGTTGCGCGATGTGTATACCCCGGGCGTCGCGCGCGTATGCCTCGAAATCCAGAAGCACCCCGAGGAGGTCTGGGACTACACCAACATCGGCAACACCGTCGGCATCATTACCAACGGCACCGCGATCTTGGGCCTCGGTCACATCGGCGCGATCCCCGGGCTGCCGGTGATGGAAGGCAAGGCCATGATTTACGCCAAGTTCGTCGGCATCTCCGGCGTACCGATTCTCTTGAACGACACCGAGCCCCGGAAGGTGATTGACGCGGTGCTTGCCATCGAGTCCTCGTTCGGCGCCATCCACCTGGAGGACATCGCCGCTCCCGCTTGTTTCGAGGTCGAGGAAACGCTGGCCGCGAATCTCGCCAAGCCGGTGATGCAGGACGATCAGCACGGCACCGCCGTGGTGACGCTGGGTGCGCTGCTCACCGCCACGCGTCGCGTCCAGCGTGAATTGCAGGATTCCGTCATCGGCCAGATCGGCTTGGGCGCGGCCGGCATCGGCATCGCGCAATTGCTGTTGCGCTTCGGCGTAAAACAGTTGTTCGGCACCGATTTGCGCGCGGAAGCCCTGGCGCGGCTGGAACGCCTGGGCGGCAAGCGCGCCACGCTTTCCGAGGTGATGCAGAAGGCCGACATTGTGATCGCCACCAGCGGTGTGAAGGGTTTGATCAAACCGGAGCTGGTGCGCAAAGGGCAGTTGATTTTCGCGCTCTCCAACCCGGAAGCCGAGATCGAGCCGCGCCTTGCGCTCGAACACGGCGCGGTATTCGCCACCGACGGGCGCAGCGTCAACAATGCGCTCGGCTTCCCGGCGTTGTTCCGCGGCGCGCTCGATGCGCGCGCCAAGCGTTTCACCCATGAAATGTACTTGGCGGCCGCACAAAAGCTCGCGGAACTCGCCCCGCCCGACGAATTGCTCCCGCACGTGCTGGACAAGTCCGTGCATCTGCAAGTGGCGGAAGCCGTCAAAGCTGCGGCAACGAAATCCTGATACCGGCGGCGGATGGCAGTACCCGCCCTTAATGCACATCCACACTCGCGCCGAGGCAAGCCCCATGCCATGCACAACATTCCTGGAAAATGCTCATCGTATCTCGGTGGTTTTCATCGTTCCCGCCACGCTGCTGGTCGCGGGTCTCGGCTTGGGGTCCGCGGTACACGCCGATGCGCTCAGCGACTTGCGCATGACTTTGAGCAAGTTGAGCAGCCAGGCGCCGCTCCAAGCAGCGCTGGACGTGAAATCGAGTACCACCAGCAAGAAGGAGAATGGCGGCAAGCCGGAACTGGCTGAGGCGCACTTTGCTGTTCAGGTTGGCGACGGACTGAGCGTGCACGTCGGCAAGACGACCTTGCACCTGGCAGATACCGAGCTGCAGGCCGCGGTCGGAGACGCCGACTATCCGACGCCCACTGCGGAACTGCTCGGCAACAGCGTTGATCCGCTCACCATTGAACACCTCGTTGCGCGCGGGCCCGCTTTGTTACGTCTGCTGGCAAGCGCCACCGCCGCTACCGCCAGTTCCACCAGCCTATGGGGCCAGCCCGCGCGTGAACTCGTTATCCAGTTGCCTCCGCCAAAATCAAAAAACGTGAGTCTCAAGGATTATCAGCGTACGGTCAGCGTGTGGCTCGACGCCGCGGGCATGCCACTCGCGTATTCCGATCACACTCAATTCAAGGCCTGCCTGCTGTTCTTTTGCGCCACGGCAGACAATACTGAATCTGACCGGCTGGAAGTCGTCAACGGCAGGCTGGTTGCGTCCATGACGACGCGCGATCGAAAGATGTCCGGCCTCGGGCAGGATTCCGATACTCACATCGTTTA
>JAGXAZ010000160.1 GCA_018971365.1 Gammaproteobacteria bacterium
CGCAAGTGCGCCGGAGCAAAACGTGGATCAGTTCGAGTTGGCGGCGCTCAAGAAGACCGGCGTGTACCTGCCGCAGGTGCCCACGCGCTACCGCTCCAGCTACTTCCTGCACATCTGGAGCAACGGCTATGCCGCGGGTTACTACGCCTACAACTGGACCCAGATGCTCGCCGACGACAGTTACCAGTGGTTCCTGGACCACGGCGGCCTGACGCGTGCCAACGGCCAGCGCTATCGCGACATGATTCTGTCGCGCGGCAACACCGAGGATTACGCCGAGATGTTTCGCGCGTTTTACGGCAGCGATCCGCAGATCGGGCCGATGCTCAAATTCCGTTATCTGGACGTCAACTGAGCTACGGACCGGGCAGACAGAAAACGGGCCGGCAATTGCCGGCCCGTTTCTTTTACCGCGGTTGGCGCGGAATCATTTGTCCGCCTGATTGTGCGCTTCGACAAACCACAGGTACTTGTCCACGCCGCGGGAGATCTCCGTGAAGATGTCCGCGGTGTCCTTGTCGCCGAGTTCATCCGCCTGGTCGATGGCGTGGCGCACGCTTTCGCCGAAATGCGCCAGCGCCTGGGACAATGCCTGCACATGCTCGCGCCCCTGGGCGATGTTCAGGGGATACTCGGGCAGGCGCGAACGCTTGGCGGCTACCCTCACCGTGCCTTCGGCGGTGCCGCCGAACTGCATGATGCGTTCGGCGATCAGGTCAGCGTAATCCGCCGTCTCGTCGGCAATCTTGTCGAACAGCTCGTGCAATGCGATGAAGCTCGGTCCCTTGACGTTCCAGTGGGCTTGCTTGGCCTGGTGCGTCAGGTCGGTAGCGTCGGCCAGCTGCTGCTGCAGGATGCCGATCACCTGGGTGCGGGATTTTTCCGGAAAACTGTTCTTGGTCACATACATGATGGTTACTCCTCTGACGTACCCCCGTAATGTGGGGTCAGCACAAATTGCTTCAAGCCCGCCATTCGCAAGGGCGCCCCGGGTCGGTGATAGACCCGGGTGCGGCCGCTCGCACTGCGATCAACCTGAATTTGGCACGCGACCTCACGCGAGCTCAAAACGATCAAGGTTCATGACCTTGTTCCAGGCCGCGACGAAGTCGCGAACGAACTTTTCCTTCGCGTCGGCACTGCCGTAAACCTCCGCCAATGCCCGCAGCTCGGAGTTCGAGCCGAAGATCAGGTCGACGCGGGTGGCGGTCCACTTCACCTTGCCGGTGTTGCGATCGCGCAGTTCGAACAACTCTTCGGCTGGCGAGGTCGCCTTCCACTCGTTGCGCATGTCCAGCAGATTGACGAAGAAGTCGTTGGTGAGCGTGCCGGGCTTGTCAGTGAAGATGCCATGGGGAGCATGTCCGACGTTGGCATCCAGCATGCGCATGCCGCCCACCAGTACGGTCATTTCAAGTGCGGTTAAGGTCAACAATTGCGCCTTGTCGATCAACAAGCTTTCGGCAGGAATTGTTATGCCCTCCTTCAGGTAGTTTCGGAAGCCATCGGCAACCGGCTCCAGCACGGCGAACGATTCGACGTCGGTCTGTTCCTGGGTGGCATCGGTGCGGCCGGGCGTGAAGGGCACCGTCACATGGATGCCGGCATGTTGTGCGGCTTTCTCCACGGCGACGCAGCCGCCCAACACAATCAGATCCGCCAACGACAACTGCTTGCCGCCCTGTGCCGCGCGGTTGAAATCCGCCTGAATACCGGCCATAGCCTTCAGCACCTTGGCGAGCTGCTCCGGCTGGTTGACGGGCCAGTCCTTTTGCGGGGCCAGGCGGAGGCGCCCACCGTTGGCACCGCCGCGTTTGTCGGAACCGCGAAACGTGGAGGCCGCCGCCCACGCGGTCGCGACCAGTTCTGGGACCGATAGCCCGGATGCCAGCACCTTGGCCTTCAGCGAGGCCACATCGTTTTCATCAATCAGCTTGTGCTTGACCGAAGGGATCGGGTCCTGCCAGATCAAATCCTCTTTCGGCACTTCCGGCCCCAAATAGCGAGCTTTCGGCCCCATGTCGCGGTGAGTAAGCTTGAACCAGGCACGGGCAAACGCGTCCGCGAACTCGTCCGGATGCTGGTGGAAGCGCTTGGAAATCGGTGCATAGATTGGATCGAAGCGCAACGACAGATCGGTCGTGAGCATGGTCGGCTTGTGCTTCTGGTTGGGATTAGCCGGGTCGGGAATGATGTCCGGCGCGTTCTTCGCCACCCATTGATGGGCGCCGGCCGGGCTCTTGCTCAGCTCCCATTCGTAGCCGAACAGTATGTTGAAAAAGTTGTTGCTCCATTTAGTGGGAGTGTTGGTCCAGGTCACCTCCAGGCCGCTGCCGATCTGGTCGGCGCCCTTACCGCTCTTGTACGAGCTGATCCAGCCCAAACCCTGGGTGGCGATGTCCGCGGCCTCCGGTTCCGGACCCACGTGCGAAGCCGGGCCGGCACCGTGCGTCTTCCCGAATGTGTGACCGCCGGCGATCAGAGCCAC
This sequence comes from Gammaproteobacteria bacterium, assembly GCA_018971365.1. GTDB lineage: Bacteria > Pseudomonadota > Gammaproteobacteria > Natronospirales > REEB76 > REEB76. The sequence goes on from JAGXAZ010000160.1 coordinate 2,489, forward strand.
GGTTTCCTCGTCGTTCATCGCCATACGGCGGAAGGTCTCGCGTATATCCACCGCGGCTGCCAGCGGGTCGGGGTTGCCGTTCGGGCCTTCGGGATTCACATAAATGAGGCCCATCTGCACCGCGGCCAGAGGGTTTTCCAGATCGCGCTTGCCGGAATAACGCTTGTCAGCGAGCCACTGACCTTCGGACCCCCAATACACCGACTCGTCGGGTTCCCAGGCGTCCGCGCGACCGCCACCGAAACCGAAGGTCTTGAAGCCCATGGATTCCAGTGCCACATTGCCGGCCAGGATCATCAGGTCCGCCCAGGAAATCTTGCGGCCGTACTTCTGCTTGATCGGCCACAGCAGACGCCGCGCTTTGTCGAGGTTGACATTATCCGGCCAGCTGTTGATCGGCGCAAAGCGCTGCTGTCCTGATCCGGCGCCACCGCGGCCATCGCCGATGCGGTATGTGCCGGCACCGTGCCAGGCCATGCGGATGAACAATCCGCCGTAATGGCCGAAGTCCGCCGGCCACCAGTCTTGGGAGTCGGTCATGAGTGCGGCGAGATCTTTCTTGAGCGCCGCGTAGTCGAGGCTTTTGAATTCCTGGGCGTAGTTGAAGTCCGGGCCCATCGGATCGGACTTGGACGAATTCCGGCTCAGCAGGTCCACGCGCAACCGGTGGGGCCACCAGTCGCGGTTCGTGGGGCCGGAGCCGGCAGTGTGATTGAACGGGCACTTCGCTTCGGTTGACATAGGTTTATCTCCTTTCACGTGCACCTGCTTGCGCACGTCCGAGACTCACGATGCCGGGGTTGGAGTGA
>JAGXAZ010000032.1 GCA_018971365.1 Gammaproteobacteria bacterium
GCGACTCGGGCCTCCAGCCCGTCAGCGGGATTGTTGCCGGCAGCGCGCTGACGCGCAGATCTCAGTCGTCGCGTATTGCTGGTTTTGCTCAACAAAAGCGACGGCTTTTTGATTTGGTGCTGGCGCTTGCCTATGCTGGCGGCGGTCCATCCCATTTTCTGAGGTCAACATGCAAGGCGACACCAAGGCGATCCAATACCTCAACCGTGTACTCAAGAACGAGCTGACCGCGATCAACCAGTATTTCCTGCACTCGCGCATGTACCAGAACTGGGGTCTCAAGGAGCTTGGCGAACATGAGCGCCAGGAGTCGATGGAAGAGATGAAACACGCCGAGCGGCTGGTCGCGCGCATCCTGTTCCTCGAAGGCCTGCCCAACCTGCAGGATCTCGGCAAGCTTTACGTGGGCGAGCACGTCAAGGAAATCCTGGAATGCGATCTGCGCCTGGAGATGGAAGCAGCGCCGCTGTTGCGCGAGGCCATTGACTATTGCGAGGGCAAGAACGACTACATTTCGCGCGAGCTGTTCGCGGGCATCCTGCAAAGCGAGGAAGATCACATTGACTGGCTGGAAACGCAGTTGGATCTGATTGCGCGCGTGGGTCTGGAGAATTACACCCAGAAGAAAATCTGAGCGCGACCGATTGCACCGAATTACGGCCCGCGATTGCGGGCCGTGCTGTTTCAGAAGGGTTTGACTACCGCCAGAATCACGATGGCGAGCAGAAACAGTGCTGGGATTTCGTTGAACCAGCGGAAGAAGCGTGTGCCGTGGCGATTGCGGCCGCGGCGGAAATCCGCGATCAGCTTGCGGCAATAAATGTGGTACAGGATTAGCACTACCACCAACACCAGCTTTGCCTGCAGCCAGCCGGGCACCGGTAACCACCAGCCGAACAGCAACCACAAACCGAAGGCGATGGTGCCGGTGGCGCCGATACTCATGATGACATACAGGCGCCATTCCATGATCTCGAAGCGTTTCAGGCCGGGCTCGTCGTGCGCCTCACTGTGGTACACGAACAGCCGCGGCAGGTAAAACAAGCCGGCGAACCAGGTCACCATGAAGATAATGTGGAAGGCCAGAACCCAGAGCATCAATCAGTTTCCTGCATTTGCAGACACAAGCGACGAGCGTTGCTGATTGGCGGACATACGGTGGGCCACATCGGTGTATTGCAAGCGTGCGGTCCGCAAGCCGGTGTTGGTTATGGTCAAATTCTAGCATCGTTGCGGGGAAAACCGGTGTGCGCCGGGTAGTTTGTAGGGCACGCAGCGGGTACCATAGCTCTCGTTGTGGGTTTACGGCCAGATTTTGTGCGATGCAGAAGCAGCTCGTAGTCAAGCATCATCATCCGCAGCGTTACTGGCTGGCGCTGGGCTTGGCCCTGGTGGCGGCGGCGGTGCTGATTGTGCTGGCGTTTTTGTACGGCGAGCATCGCGCCGGCTTTGATCGCCTGGCTGCGATGTCGCTGCAGACACGCTACGCGGAGTTGCAGCAGAAGAATGCAACCTTGCAGGAACAACTGGTGGCCATGCAGCGCGAACGCGAAGTGGATCAGGCGGCGCACCAGCAGGTGCAACAGAGCTTGGAGGCCGAGCAGAACAAGTTGCTCAGCCTCCAGGAACAGTTGACCTTTTACAAGGGCATCGTCTCGCCGGCGAGCGGCGAAGAGGGCATTCGCGTACAGAGTCTCAAGTTTACCAGCGGCGGCGCTCCGCAGCTGTATCACTATCATCTGGTGCTGGTGCAGGTGCGCACCAAGGAACTCAGAGTTTCGGGCAACGTGGATATCAAGATTTTTGGCGCGCAGCAAGGCAAGCCGGTGATCCTCGACGCGCAGAATCTGGCGCCCAACGACAAGCCGGTTCTGAATTTCGCGTTTCAGTATTTCCAGAATCTCGAGGGGGATGCGATTTTGCCCGGCGGCTTCGTGCCCGGGCGCGTGCAAGTGACGGTGATGGAGAGTGGCCACGGACCGGTGCAGCAGAACTTTGAATGGCAGAGCGTCAGTGGCTAGGAGGTGTCAACATGTTTAGCGGCAAAAATCCGCGCCCCGCAGTGCGTATCGATACACTGGTGGGACGCAATACTGAAATCAGCGGCAACGTGACTTTCAGCGGTGGATTGCACGTGGACGGCACGATCCACGGCAATGTGTCTTGCGGCGAGAGTGCGGAATCCGCGCTCAGCCTCAGCCAGCATGGTGTCATCAAGGGCGAGATCCGCGTCGCTCACATCACCATCAATGGCACCGTGGAAGGCAACGTATATGCCTCGCAGCGCCTGGTACTGGGTGCCGAAGCGCGCATCACCGGTGACGTGCATTACAACCTGATCGAGATGGCGGTGGGCGCCACCGTGGACGGCAAGATGGTGCACAAGCCCGCCGGGCCGGTGCTGGCGCTCAGCCATCAGAAATCCGAGTTACCGGTCGCGCCTTCTGGCCGCGGAGTCCTGGGTGAAGGCTGAGCTATAATTGAGCGCATGCCCAGCGAGTGCATATTATGGTTGCCGAGATCGCCTATTCGCCGTTGACATTCACCAGCGCCGCCGCGCGCAAGGTAAAGCAGCTTATTGAGGAAGAAGGCAATCAGGCGCTCAAACTGCGCGTGTTTGTGAGCGGCGGCGGCTGCTCGGGATTCCAGTATGGCTTCACCTTCGACGAGAACATCGAAGAAGGTGATACCCAGATCAGCAACGACGGAGTGGTGCTGCTCGTGGATCCGATGAGCTACCAGTACCTGGCCGGCGCCGAGATTGACTACACCGAAGGGCTGGAAGGCGCCCAATTCGTGATTCGCAATCCCAACGCCACGACCACTTGCGGCTGCGGATCTTCGTTCAGCGCCTGAGCCGGGACAAGACCGGGCGGGAGCGGCGGGCACGGTGGTGCCCGTTTTCATTCATGCAGGATAAATACCGCCGAGTATCGTGGGCGCGCGCGCGCCGGTGACCGCGGGCAAATTGCCCGGGCGGCCTGCAAGTGTTTCGCGTGCCAGCCAGGCGAACGCGGCCGCTTCCACCCAGTCGGGTGGCACGCCGCAGCCGGCGGTGGTGCCGAGTTTGCAGTCCGGCAGCAAGGTGCCCAAGCGTTTGACCAGAGTCAGGTTGTGCGTACCGCCACCGCACAGCAGCACACGCACGACCTGCGGCGTGCAACCGATGACCGCATCGGCCACGGTACGCGCCGTCAATTCACATAGTGTTGCCATGACGTCTGCCGCCGGCAGTGGATGGCGCGCCAACCCGCGCTGCAACCACGCACGGTTGAAAGTTTCACGTCCGGTGCTTTTGGGCGGTGGACGGCGGAAATACCCGTCACTCAGCAATTCCGCCAGCAACGCAGTGCTGACTTTGCCGCTCGCGGCGAACGCGCCGCTCTCGTCGTGTGACGCCTGCAGATGCTCGCGGCTCCACAGGTCCATGAGCAGATTGCCGGGGCCGGTGTCGAAGCCGCTGACCGTGCCGTCCCTGGCCGGCAGCAGCGTGAGGTTGGCTATTCCCCCGATGTTGACCACCGCGCGGGTTTCGTCGCGATCGGCGAGTGCCGCGCGATGAAATGCCGGCACCAGTGGCGCGCCTTCGCCGCCCAATGCCAGATCGCGGCGGCGGAAATCCGCCACCGTCGCGATACCGGTGCGCGCGGCGATGATGTTGGGATCGGCGATCTGCAGCGTGAAGGGATCGGAACCGCCGGGACGATGTCGCACCGTTTGGCCGTGACTGCCGATGGCGCGGATCGCCGTGCCCGGCAATCCGGTTTGTTTCAACAAGTCATGCGCGGCCTGGGCAAAGAGTTTGCCCAGTTCGCGGTCCAGCCGGCCGAGCTGGTCGATGGCGTCGTCCCGATAATGCGCGGCGGCGAATTCCAGCAGTTCGGCGCGCAGTGTATCCGGATAGGCAAGAAAATGGCTGGCGCGCAGTTTTGGAGTGGGGACAAATTCCATGAGCACGGCATCCACACCGTCGCTACTGGTGCCGGATATCAGTCCGATGAAATACTCACGCGCCAAACGGGTTGAGTCCGGATTCAATGGGCAGTGACGACCTTGGCCGTGTTGCTGCTGGCGGTGGTGGCGATACGGGTTTCACTGCTGTTGCTCAGTTGTGCCAGCAGCACGTCGAGATCGCGGGTGAATTCCGGGCGGTATATGGCCGGTATTGGCGCGGCGCTCGGGAGTTTCACCGTGCGCGGGTTGCGCGGCACGCCATCCACCATGATCTGAAAATGCAGATGCGGGCCGGTGGCCTCGCCGCTTTCACCCACATAGCCGATGACCTCGTCCTGTTTTACGCGGCTGCCGACGTGCTGACCGCCGCGAAAGCGCGACATGTGCGCGTACAGCGTGGTGTAGCCGCCGCCATTGTTGATGATGACGCAACGGCCGAAACCTTCCTTGCGTCCGCGGAACACGATGCGACCATCGCCCGCGGCCACGATCGGCGTACCCATGGGTGCGGCATAGTCCACGCCGTAGTGTGGGCGGATGAAGTGCAGCACCGGGTTCATGCGGTGCAGGCTGAAGCCGGAACTGATGCGCGTGAAGGCCACCGGCGCGCGCAGCAGCGCCTTGCGCACGCTGCGGCCATCGGGCGTGTAGTAGCCGCTGTCGCCGTCGGGGGCAGTGAAACGCACGATGCGGTATGTCTTGCCGCCGGTGGTGAATTCCGCCGCCAGAATCGGGCCGTCGGTGACCGGCTGCCCTTCGCGGTGAATCTTCTGATACAGGATGCTGAAGGCATCGCCGCTGCGGATGTCGTGGTGGAAATCGATGTCCCAGCCGAATAAATGTATCAGTTGCATAGTCACCCGATCGGACAGGCCCGCACGTCCGGCCGCGTCGAACAGCGAATTCTCGATGACACCGTGCGCGAAGGCCACGCTGGTTTCCGTGGGGATGTCCACCAGCTGTGCCTGATAGCCGTTGGCGGTTTGGCTGACTTGCAGCCGGTGCGCGTCATCCACTTGCATGCTCAGGCCGAGCACATGCCCGCCCGCGTCATACACCACGTCGATGATGTCGCCACTGTGAATAGTCCTGAGCCGCATAACCTCACCGCCCAGGTGCATGATCGAGGCCAAGTCCGCGCGACTCAGATCGTTGCGGGCAAACAACTGTCCCAGGGTGTCACCGCGACGCACGTTGAGTTTCGAGCTTACCGCGCCAGGCGGCAGCGGTGGCGACGCTGCGTTTGCGGCCATCGGTGCAGACGCGGGCGCCGGAACGCTGGGTGCCGATACGGCCGGCGCAGCCTTGGAGGCCATGGCTACGGAAGCGTCGCTGGGACTGGAATTGGACGCGAACTGGCTGAAAATCTCGAACACGCCGCCGCCCACCACGACCGCGGCGAGCAACAGCCAGAAGCGGCGGCGTGCACGCCACATGGAGGCGCTTTGAATGTAGCCCTCGCCGCTTGGCTTATAATCCACCCTGAGCTGGCTGCCAGTCGCGCTCATGGTTCCCATCCTTAAAACGAAAACCCCGTAACACTAGCGGGTTGGTCCCTTCAGGTCAACCCTAAAACCGCGGTAAATCATGGGGATATTGGGACAACCTCGGCAATTATTGAGCTTCGACGGGCCTTTCTGGGAGCCCCCGCATGCCGCCCCCGGCTGAAATCCTGGCCGAGCTGCGCCGCGGCGCCGACGAAATCCTGCGGGAATCCGAGCTGGCCGAGCGCCTGAAAATCCCCCGCCCGCTGCGCGTCAAGGCCGGTTTCGACCCCACCGCGCCGGATTTGCACCTTGGCCACACCGTGCTTATCAACAAGCTCCATCGTTTTCAGGAATTCGGGCACGAGGTGATCTTCGTGATCGGTGATTTTACCGCAATGATCGGCGATCCGAGCGGCAAGAACGTTACCCGCAAGCCGCTGAGCGCGGAAGAAATCGCGGCCAACGCCGCCACCTACAAAGAGCAGATCTTTAAGATTCTGGATCCCGGCAAAACGCGCGTGGAATTCAACTCGCGCTGGCTCAATGCACTCGGGTCGGCCGGGATGGTGAAGCTCGCGGCCCATCACACCGTGGCGCGCATGCTGGAGCGCGACGATTTCAAGAAGCGCTTTGAATCCGGCCAGCCCATCGCCATCCACGAGTTCCTGTACCCGCTGGTGCAGGCCTATGATTCGGTGGCGCTCCAGGCGGACGTGGAACTGGGCGGCACCGACCAGAAATTCAACCTGTTGGTGGGCCGGCAACTGCAGGAACAGTACGGACAGCCGCCGCAGATCGTGTTGACCATGCCGATCCTTGAAGGCCTGGATGGCGTGCAGAAGATGTCCAAGTCGCTCGGCAACTATGTGGGAATCAGCGAGCCGCCGGGCGAGATGTTCGGCAAGCTCATGTCCATTTCCGACGGTCTGATGTGGCGCTACTACGAGCTGCTGAGCTTTCGGCCCGTGAAGGAGATCGAGCGTTTCAAGCGTGAGGTTGCCGATGGCGCCAACCCGCGCGACATCAAGTTCCGGCTCGCGGAGGAAATCGTCACGCGCTTCCACGGAGTGCCTGCGGCACAGGCCGCGCACGCGGAGTTCGTGGCACGTTTCCAGCAAGGGGCTTTGCCGGATGACATGCCGGAGTACGAAATCAGCGTGGACGGCAGCATCGGCATTGCCGCGCTGCTGACGCGTTGTGCGCTCACCAGTAGCAATTCCGAAGCCAATCGTCTATTGGGACAGGGCGGCGTGCGCGTGGACGGGGAGAAAGTCACGGACCGCGGCCTGAAGCTCACGAGTGGAAAAAGCTACGTGCTGCAGGTGGGCAAGCGCAAATTCGCACGCGTGCGCCTCAAGGCGCGGTGATTCAAAAGAAAGGCTTTTCCCGCAAGGTGGTGCGGGCCAGCCATTTTTCTCCCTTGAGCACCGGCGCGCCGGTGTGCAGCGTCATCTCGTCGGGTGTGCCTGTTGGTGTGAGATTGAAATGGCACAGCGCCATGCGCGACCGGCCGGCGATTTTCTTGTTGAGTTTCAGGTAATGGGTTTCGCCACCCTGCTCGGGAGCGCGCAGATAAACCAGGAATGAGGCGATGCGCTGGCCGGAGTGGTCGCCGTGCCGGCGGTTATTCTCGAGACGTGCGGCATCGAAATAATCCGTGTGCGGCGCGTAGCGGTCGTGCTGCCGGTAACGCAGCACCGACAGCGGTTCCACATGGGTCGCAGGCAGATCGAAAGCCGCCGCGATGCGCCGTTCGATGTTGCGCACCACGGCGTCACAGTCGGGAATTTGGAACAGCGCGGCGTCGCCGCTGAAGGCGGTCTGTTCGCCCGACAGGCGTTCGAGCGTGGCCTCGCGCGCGGATGCAAAACGTGCCTGCGCCTGTGCCATGAGGTGTGCGCATTCGCCGACACTCACGAATTGGTCCACGGTAAAAATCCGCGGTGCCGTGTTGATGGCCTGCGACGCTTGCGTGCGGTGCGGGCCGCTACCGGTGACGCGCGCGGCGCCGGCCAGGGTCAGGGCAGGCTCGCCCAGCGCCGCGAGATTTTCCAGCGCGAATTGCAGCGTTGCTGGCGGGTTACCGGCAAGCTTGGAGTCCGCTGCGAAGCGCTGCTGGAACGCGCGCAACCGCAGGCGCAGTTGTTCCGTCAGGGATGCGCCGCGCTCGCGATCTGCGGCGCTGAGCCGCGCAGCGAACCGCATTGATTCATCGGTGGCCAGCGGATGTTGCGCAAACGCGGCGAGGGCCAGGCAGGCAAGGGTCGCTGGCCAGTACGTTGCATCTTCGGCTGCGGCGCAACGCATGCCGTAATTGAACAGCCCGCGCGGATCGGCAAGCGCTGCCGCGCGCAGGTAATTTTGAGCCGCAGCACCTCCGTCGGGCTGGGTTCCCAGGCCTTCATCCTGCATGTAGGCGAGATTGCACAGGGCATGTGGATAGGCCTGCGCAGCCGTGCGCGCGTACCAACACAGGGCTTCGCCGTCATCGCGCGGCACGCCACGGCCCAGCATGTAAAGGTCCGCCAGCCTATCTTGCGCTACCGGGTGACCGCGCTTGGCCGCCTGCCGATACCAGCGTGCGCATTCCGCGGCCGCGTCCGGCAGCACGTGTATCTGCGCGTGCACGTGTCCGAGCGTAAGCTGCGCATCAATAAAGTCCGCCGCCGCGGATTTTTTCAACAATTCCAGCCCCGCGGCGAACGCGGGGGTGTCATGCGCGTTGGATGCCAGCAAAGTCTGGCCGCGATCGAACCACTCCTGTGGCGTGTTCATGGAATTGCGGACCGGCTCCGGCATGCAAGCAGTGCACGCGGCCGCCGGGTGGATCCTGGAAGTTTCATGCCGGCAGTGTAACAAAGCGGCTTGGTCAACCGCGGACGCCGGGTTAAGCTGTACGCCCTCGTTGGCGGGCATACCCATGAGCTTGAGCGGCAAACACGTCGTGCTCGGCATCACCGGCGGCATCGCCGCCTACAAATGCGCTGACCTTGTGCGGCGGCTGCGGGACGCCGGCGCCGAGGTGCAGGTGGTGATAACCGCGGGCGCGCAGCGCTTCGTTACGCCGCTCACGTTTCAGGCATTATCGGGCCGGCCGGTGCGCACCGAACTCTGGGACAACGCGGCCGAATTCGGCATGGGCCACATTGAACTTGCGCGCTGGGCGGATCTGGTGCTGGTGGCGCCGGCCACGGCGGGGTTTCTCGCGCGCCTCGCGCACGGGCATGCCGACGACCTGCTCACCACCCTATGTCTTGCCACGCAAGCTCCGCTGGCGGCCGCGCCTGCCATGAACTGGGTGATGTGGGAAAACACTGCGACTCAGGACAACCTGCGGCGCCTGCGCGAACGTGAGGTGTGTGTGCTCGGGCCTGCGGAGGGCGAGCTGGCGGAAGGCGAAATGGGCGTGGGGCGCATGCTTGAACCGGCGGAGATTGTTGCCGCGCTCGCCGACCAGCCGCTGCGTCTCAGGGGCGTGCGTGTGCTGGTGACCGCCGGACCCACGCGCGAGCCGATTGATCCGGTGCGCTACGTGAGCAATCGCAGTTCCGGCAAGATGGGTTTCGCGGTGGCGCGCGCCGCCGCCGAAGCCGGCGGCCGGATCACGCTGGTGAGCGGCCCGACACACCTGGCGACGCCGCGCGACGTGCGTCGCGTGGACGTGGAAACCGCCGCCGAGATGCAGCGCGCGGTCATGGCCGAAGTTGCAAATGCGGACATCTTCATCGCCACCGCCGCGGTCAGCGACTATGCGCCCACGCGCGCCGCATCCCAGAAGATAAAAAAGCGCCGCGCCGCACTGCAGTTGGGACTCGCCCGCACACCCGATATCCTGGCCGAAGTCGCGGCGCGCAAGCCGCGGCCCTTCACGGTCGGGTTTGCGGCGGAGACCCGGGACCTGGAAGCCAATGCACGCGCCAAGCTGCAGAAGAAAAATCTGGATTTGATCGTGGCCAACTGGGTGGGCGGCGGTCGCGGCTTTGATACCGAGGACAACGCGCTCAGCGTCTATTGGCCGGACGGCGCCGCGGAACTCGGCCACGGGCCGAAACTGGAACTTGCGCGCAAGCTGGTGCAGCTGATTGCCGGACGTTACTCACAGCGCCACTGAGACCTTGGCGCAGAAACAATCTCGGGGCTATGCATGCGCGTCAAGGTGAAGATTCTCGATGCGCGCATCGGCGGCGAATTTCCGCTGCCGCACTACGCCACGGCCGGCTCCGCCGGCCTGGACTTGCGTGCCTGTCTCAAGCAGCCGCTGACCCTCGCGCCCGGCGACAGTGCACTCATCCCCAGCGGTATCGCGATTCACATCGCGGATTCCGGTTACGCCGCCATGCTGCTGCCGCGTTCCGGCCTCGGCCACAAGCACGGCATCGTGCTCGGCAACCTCGTGGGACTGGTCGATTCCGATTATCAGGGCGAGGTGCTGATTTCCTGCTGGAACCGTGGTCGCGAAGCTTTCAACGTGCAGCCGGGTGAACGCATCGCGCAGATGGTCATCGTGCCGGTGGCGCAGGCGAGTTTTGAAGTAGTTGCAGAATTTGAGAAAAGCGGGCGCGGCGCCGGCGGATTTGGGCATTCGGGCAGGAATTGAAACTGTGGGTGCGGCACTTTCCACCGCAAGAATTGCCCAGCGGGGGAATCGCGCCGGAAACCGGCGCTCCCGCAGGATAATGGCGGTCAGCGACCGCCGCTGTTCGGATTCGCGGTCAACTGCTGGAAGCGCTTGATGTAGGCGTCATACTGCGCCTGCATTGCCGGTCTCTGTTGCTGCTGCTGCAGCAGCAATTTCTGGTCGGCCTCCAGTTGCTGCTGGGTGCTGAGCAGGTTGTTTTTGAGCTCCGCCGGTATGGGGCGGTGCTGGCGCTCAAGTTGCTGCTCGCGTTTCTGATAGGAAGCCAGACTGTCCTGCAGGCCGCTAATGGCCGCGTGGGTGATGTCGATTTGCGCGTTCAGGGCCCTGAGATGCGTGTCACGGTCATGTTCGATGTCGGCCACCGAAGTGTAGGTGTCGAGCAGCATCTGGTCGGTGGCCTGCTGTGCCTGTTCCTGTTTGGCTTTGGCTTCGGCCGCCGCCTTGTCCTGCGGCGCTTCTTTGGCCTTGTGCGCCTCGATGGTTTTTACCGTCAGGCCTTCGCTGTTGAGCACCTCGAGTTGCTGGTTGGCATACTCCGGCGGCACGCTACTGCCGTAATGCACGACGCCGTTCTTGTCCACCCATTTGTAGAGTTTGGGGCCCTTGTCTTGCGCGAGCGTACCGCCGGCGAATACGGTTGCCAGTGTCGCAGCCAGAATCAACGCAAGCAGGCGGGTATTCATGGGTCAGCCGTTAATCAGTGAAGGGCACGCCGGGCCACAGTATAGCGCGCCTCCCGGAGACAGCGTTTCAGGCGCCGTGACGTTGACGGTATGCGCACAGCGCAGCAAGCGCGTCGGCCTGCTCGGGGCGGTTCTGCAGCCAGCCCATCAGATCCTCGAGGCGCGCGATCGCGGTCACTTCCAGCTGTTCGCTCTCGCGCAATTCAGCAATCGCGGATTTTTCACCCTGGCCGCGTTCCTGACGGTCGAACGCAATCGCCAGACCTACGGCCGCCGCGCCCGCGGCGCGGATCAGGCCGAGCGCGGCACGCACCGCGGTGCCGGCGGTAATTACGTCGTCCACGATCAGTACGCGGCCGCTGAGCGGCGCGCCGATCAACTGACCGCCTTCGCCGTGATCCTTGGTCTCCTTGCGGTTGAAGCACCACGGCAGGTCACGGCCGTGGTGTTCGGCGAGCGCTGCGGCCGTGACCGCGACCAGCGGAATTCCCTTGTAAGCCGGTCCAAACAGCATGTCGAACTCGATGCCGGAAGCCAGGATGGTTTTTGCATAGAAGCGTCCCAACGCGGCGAGGGCCGCGCCGGAATTGAACAGCCCGGTGTTGAAGAAGTAGGGACTTGGGCGACCGGATTTGAGGGTGAATGCACCGAAACGCAGCACACCGTGCGCCAGGGCGAAATCGAGGAATTCGTGCTGATAGTCCCGCATTGCCTGGTTCCAGCGGACGCAAAACGCCGGGTATGATACACGCTCCCTCGCGGGCGCGAGCCGGAAGCAGGCGAAGCGTGCTTTGCCCCGGCAGCGAGCACCTGTACATGGATGTACAGGCTGGGCGGCGCAACAGGGATGGTACGTGAAATTATGCCGGCGGCCACGATTCGGTTCACGGAGTTTTTTGAGGTTTCCATGCGCATCATTACGCTCAACGTCAACGGTGTACGCTCCGCGGCGCGCAAGGGCCTGTTCGAGTGGCTGCCGAAACAGCGTGCGGATGTGGTGTGCCTGCAGGAAACCAAGGCGCAGGCCGGGCAGCTCACCGATTCGATATTCCGGCCCGAGCATCACCACTGTTTCTATTTCGACGCACAGAAAAAAGGCTACGCCGGCACCGCGCTGTTCGCGCGCCGCGAGCCGGATGAGGTGATCATGGGCATCGGCGCCGGCGAGTTCGATGCCGAGGGCCGCTATCTGGAAGCGCGCTTCGGAAAGATTTCCGTGGTATCGCTGTACCTGCCGTCGGGCTCCTCGGGGCCCAAGCGCCAGGCGTCCAAGGACCGCTTCCTGAAAATTTTCATGCCCTACCTCAAATCGCTGCGCCGCAAGAAGCGCGAATACGTCCTGTGCGGGGACTGGAACATCGCGCACAAGGAGATTGATCTCAAAAACTGGCGCAACAATCAGAAGAACTCCGGCTTTCTGCCGCACGAGCGCGCCTGGATGGACGAACTGTTCGGCACGGAGGGATTTGTGGATGCCTTCCGCGTCGTGGATCCCCGCCCCGGACAGTACACCTGGTGGTCGAACCGCGGCCGGGCGTGGGCGAAGAACGTCGGTTGGCGCATCGACTATCAGGTGATCACGCCGGGACTGAAGAGCGCAGTGCAGAAAGCGCGCATCTACACGGCGCAGCGTTTTTCCGATCACGCCCCGCTGATTCTGGATTACGCCGGCAAACTGTGAACGTACCCGCGAAGGCACGTAGCTGGTTGCCGGAGGCGTGGATGACAACGGTGCGCGCCGCCTGGAACCGACGCGTCGGCATCACGCTGGTGCTCGGGTTTTCCTCGGGCCTGCCGCTCGCGCTATCCGGTTCGACGCTGCAGGCCTGGATGGCGACGCTGCACGTGAACGTCGAAACCATCGGTATCTTCTCGCTCGTGGGCCTGCCGTATTCGCTCAAGTTCCTGTGGGCGCCGTTCATGGACCGCTACGTGCCACCATTCTTCGGGCGCCGCCGCGGCTGGATCCTGCTCGCTCAGCTCGCGCTCGCGGCGCTGCTGGTTGCGATGGCGTTCACCGATCCCGCGCTGCACGTCTGGCGCATGGGTATCCTCGCGTTTGGGCTGGCGTTTGCTTCCGCCTCGCAGGACATCGTGTACAACGCCTACTTCACCGACATCCTGCGGCCCGCCGAGCGCGGCCTGGGCGCCGCGGTGCAGGCCGGCGGTTACCGCCTGGCAATGATCGTCGCGGGTGCGATCGTGCTGATACTTTCCGACCGCATCGGCTGGCGCGACAGTTATCTGCTCATGGCGCTTGTGATGGTGCTCGCGATCATCCCCTCGATCCTCGGCCCGGAGCCGGAGCATCCGGCCGCGCCGCCGCGTACGCTCGCCGAAGCGGTGGTGACGCCGATCCTCGACTTCGTGGCACGCCGCGGCATGCTGTGGCTGCTGCTGCTCGTGGTGCTCTACAAGTTCGGCAACTGGTTTTCCGGCCTGTTGACCAATGCCTTCCTCATCGAGGGTCTGCACTTCACCGCCACCGACGTGGGCGTGGTCAACAAGGGCTTTGGCCTCGCGGCCACCATCGTCGGGGTGTTTCTGGGCGGCGTGCTCATGACGCGGCTGCGGCTGTTCCGCGCCATGCTTTATTTCGGCGTGTTGCAGGTGGTATCCATATTTGCGTTCTTGGCGCTGTCGCTCATTGGTCACAGTTACGCCGGTCTGGTGGTGGCGGTGGGCGTGGAAAATCTTGCCTGGGGCATGGGCACCGCGGCGTTCATCGCCTACCTCATGGCGCTCTGCGACCATCGCTACACTGCCTTCCAGTTTGCCTTGCTCTCGGCGCTGGATTCCATTTCACGGGTGATCCTCGGCCCGCCCGCCGGTTACGTGGCGCAGCACTGGGGCTGGAGTGCGGTGTTCGTGGTGAGCGCGCTGCTCGGGATACCGGGACTGGTGCTGCTGGTCGCGCTGCGGCACCGGATTGCCGAGGTGGAATTCCGCCACACGCCCGCGACGGCTTAACCGCCGCAGCGCTTCAATGCAGCCTTTTCCTGGGGGGGTCCGGCGCGCCCTGCACCGCTACGGGCGCGGCGTGATGCAGGATCATGCGCCAGCCGTCGCGCGTGAGCTGGTAGACGTTGGTGGCGGTCATCGGCGGGCGTTCCCCGGGCTCCCCCGGCACGCTGATGATCTCGTGCAGCACGTGTACCGCGAGCAGCGCATCTTGGGTGCGGGTTATTTCCGCCAGCCGGAAGCGCAGACCGCTGCCGTTGCGGAACAGATCCGCCCAGCCCTGGCGCACGGCCTGCAGGCCGGAGAGCTTGACGCTCAGCGGATGCACGCATACCACCGATTCGTTATCCAGCCACACCGCCATCATGGCCTCGAGATTGCCATCGGCAAAGGCCGTGTAGAATGCGTGCTCCGCTTCGTCGGGTGTGGCAAACATGACGCACCGCCGCTGAGGACGCCGTGAAGATAAAAGAAATCCCGCAGACTTGCCAACGCGCCCGTTGAACCGCCCATGCCCAAAGCCCTGCGCCGGGTGATTTGCCCGCTCAGCGAACTGCCTGCGCCCGGCGCGCGCGGGTTTTCGCGGCCCGGTGCGCGCTTTCCCGACGAATATTTCGTGGTGCGTCACGGCGACGCGCTGCGCGCCTACCGCAACATCTGCCCGCACGCCGGCAATGGCCTCAACTGGAAAGAGGACGCATTTCTCACCAGGGACAAGACCCTGATCATGTGCGCTGCGCACGGGGCGCTGTTCAACCCGGAAAGCGGAGTATGCGTGGCCGGCCCGTGCGTGGGCCGCGCGTTGCAGGCTGTGCCGGTAAAGATAGAAGACGGAATGGTGGTGGCGTGTCTTGAGGGCGCGGCTGAAGACCCGGAAGCCTGATGCGCGTGCGCTCAGCCGTTCGGATTTATTCGTCCAGATGATCGAAGGGGCTAGCCCACAACTCGTGCCGTTCCTCGTCGCGGTCCACGCCGTAATCCTCGCGCTCCATGTCGAGTGAACCGGACCAGTCTTCGGGCGGGTCCACCGGTTTGAGCTGCATCTCGCCCCAGGCGTCTGCGTCCAGCTCTTCCAGCGTTCCGTCAAAATACTGCACACCGATGGTGCCGTCTTCTTCATCCACGGCCACCACCTCCAAGGTGACGCCCTGTGGATCGGCGTACCACTCGCCCACGGCAGGCAACCAGGATTCGGGATCCACCGTGCTGCTCATGAGAGTAGGCCCTCCGGGCTGAAGCTTGCTACCATGCGTCTTCGAAACCTCGTGCGCATGTTATAGAACTCGTGCCGCCATAAAGCAAGCGGGAAATGTCATGCGCAAATCGCGGCCCGGATTGACCGGTTTCCAGACTGAGTCCAGCTTGAAACCGTAGCTGCGTGTAAGTCCTGGCAATTTTGAGCATCGGATTGCAGACAATGCTGGAACAGTACGTCAGCATGTTCATTTCCCTGTTTGTGGTCATCGACCCGATCGGCCTGGCGCCCATGTTTGGCGCCATTACGCGCGGCGGCGGCCAGTTGCACCGCCGGCGCATGGCCATCAAGGGCACGATACTCGCAACCGCCATTCTGCTGGTGTTTGCCGCCATCGGCGACTGGCTGCTGCGCATGCTCGGCATCAGTTTCCCGGCATTCAAGATCGCGGGCGGCGCGCTGCTGTTCCTGATCGCCATCGACATGGTGTTCGCGCGCCAGTCGGGCGGGCGCTCGGCCACGGAACGCGAGGAAGAAGAGGGCAAGGCAAAGGAAGACGTCTCGGTGTTTCCGCTCGCCTTCCCGCTCATCGCCGGACCCGGTGCGCTCGCCACCATCCTCATCATGGTGAGCGAGGCGCACGGCAAGATCATGATGTTCGTGGGTCTGGTGGTCGTGGTGCTGCTGGTGCTGGGCATCACGCTCGGCTGTCTGTTGCTCACCAACCGGCTGATGAAGCTCTTGGGCGAAACCGGCGCGAACGTGATTGGCCGGCTGTTCGGCGTGATCCTCGCGGCGCTCGCGGTGCAGTTCGTGGTGGACGGCATCCGCGCCGGATTTTTCCATTGAGTATTAACGCCGCACGAATTCCAGATCGCACACCGGATGACCGAGCGCGAGACCGCGGCGCTCGAATTTGGTGGGCGGCCGCGGCGTGTAGCCGCCGTCGGTGGTGCAATTTGAAAAGACCCGGGAACTGTTAAGCACCGCGAGCATGTGCGCGGCGTAGTCCGGCCAGTCGGTGGCGAGTTGCAGCCGGCCGCCGGACTTCAGTTTTTGCGCCAGCAGCGCGATGAATTCCGCCTGCACCAGGCGGCGCTTGTGATGGCGCTTTTTGGGCCAGGGATCGGGAAAGAACAGCAGCACCGCATCGAGGCTCGCGTCCGGTACGCAGCGCTGCAGCACTTCCACCGCGTCGGCGCACACTACGCGCACGTTGGTGAGTTTCTTCGTATCGAGCGCCAATAGCAGCCGGCCGATGCCGGGCCGGTGCACCTCGATGCCGAGGAAGTCCTCCTCGGGGTGGGCGCGCGCCAGCGCCACGAGCGCCTCGCCGTTGCCGAAACCGATTTCGAGCGTGCGGCGCACTGCGCGGCCGAACACGGATATGAAGTCAAACGGGCCGTGCGCGGGGTTTAGGCCGTAACGCGGCATCAGCTTGGTGAAGGCGGCACGCTGGCCGCGCGTGATTCGGCCTTGTCTCAGAACGAAACTGCGGATTGTGCGCTGCGGTCCGGCGGCCGGCATGGGCAAGGCGCTAGAAGAACAGCCCCTCGATGGGCGAAGAGGCCGAGGCGAAGCGTTTCTTCGGCATGCGCCCGGCGAGAAACGCTTCGCGTC
>JAGXAZ010000161.1 GCA_018971365.1 Gammaproteobacteria bacterium
AGCGGTGAACCGGGTCCCGTCCAATCGCGTGGCTGCGGCGCCCAACTGTGGCAGTTGCCACCGGCCGCTGTTTGGCGGCCATCCTGTTGAAGTCAACGAAGCCACTTTCCAAAAACATTTGGCGAACAACGACATCCCGGTGCTGGTGGATTTCTGGGCGCCGTGGTGTGGGCCGTGCAAGATGATGGCGCCGCATTACGCGGAGGCGGCGACCAAACTCGAACCGCACGTGCGCCTGCTCAAGGTGGACACTGATGCGGAGCAGACGCTCGGCGCACGCTACGGCATCCGCAGCATTCCCACCCTGATGTTGTTTCGTGGCGGCCGTGAAGTGGCGCGCCAGGCCGGCGCGCTGAGCAGCGCCGGCATCTTGCAGTGGGCCCAGTCGCACGGCGCATGAGCTTGGCTTGCAAGATCACACCGCCGCAGAACATCTGAAAACATCCAAGCGTAAGCGCCGCACCATCAAAATCCCCCTACCCCCCTTTATCAAAGGGGGAAACGTTATGCACGTCCTCATCTGTGCGCATGTGCGGTCCTCACCCCCATTTGGCAAACGACGAAAGCGCCGTGCATCTGTTCACCTGGGCGCGTATACCCTCCTCACCCCCTTTGTAAAGGGGGGAAGCGCGCTTCGCGCGCAGGGGGATTTTGGGTGCAGCCGCATAGTGTCGAAAGCTCCGAGGGAGCTTGACTGATCCGCTCCTCGTCATATCGGCGAAGCTTGTCCCAGCGCGGGTGTGACGGATAAATCGAAGGCCCTTTGAATCGTCAGGCAGTCTTCGCTGCGGGCACTTTCCACGTTATCGCGTCGAAGTCCGCAGCGGCATGTCGCTCGCGCAGCACCTTGCGCGTGTCGCCCGAGGTCCGGTTAACGATGCGCCCGCGCTTTACCGCTGGCCGTTCCGCGATGGCATGCGCCCAGCGCAGCACGTGGGTGTAATCTTTCGCTGACAGAAATTCGGCGGCGCGGTACAGCGTGCCGAGCGCCAAGCTGCCGTACCAAGGCCAGACCGCGATGTCGGCAATCGTGTAGGCGTCGCCCGCGACGAATTCATGTTTCGCCAACTGCTTGTCGAGCACGTCCAGTTGGCGCTTGGACTCCATGGCGAAGCGGTCAATCGCATATTCGATCTTGGTCGGCGCGTAGTTGTAGAAATGCCCGAAGCCGCCGCCCACATAGGGAGCGCTTCCCACCTGCCAAAAAAGCCACGACAGACACTCGGCGCGGGCGGGCTGGGTGGTGGGCAGAAATGCGCCGAACTTCTCCGCGAGATACACCAGGATGGACCCGGATTCGAACACGCGGATGGGCGTGGAACCGCTGCGATCCACCATGGCCGGGATTTTGGAATTCGGGTTGATCCCGACGAAGCCGCTTCCGAACTGATCGCCCTCACCGATCTCGATGAGCCACGCGTCGTACTCTGCGCCCTTGTGCCCCGCCGCCAGCAGCTCTTCCAGCATGATGGTGGCTTTCTGGCCGTTCGGCGTACCTTGCGAGTAGAGCTGCAGCGGATGCTTGCCCATCGGCAGTGCTTTTTCGTGCGTCGGTCCGGACACCGGCCGGTTGATGTTGGCGAACCGCCCACCGCTCGGCTTGTCCCAGGTCCAGACCTTGGGCGGGACGTATTCGGATGAGGTGTTCATGCGATAAACCTTCTGTTGAGGGCGCGGCGGGCGCGCCGCATATTATGCTTCCGAGATTGTGGTGCGAGCCGGTGTTTTCAAGGCCACCGCAATCTTGCCGGCGGCAAAAGAACACGCGAGGAAAGTCTGGGCAATTGCCTTGTTGTCATTCCCCGGACGCGGTAATCCAGATGAATTAGTTCAATGGACGCCCGCTACCGCGAGGCTTCTGACTGTCAGTGTGGTCCGAACTCGTGAACCATTTGCGTCATCGTGCGGGCGACGCACGCTGCGTCACAACGGCCAGCAAGGAATCCCGAACCACATCCCATCAGTTCGGAGAGAACATCCTGCAACGCGCGGGCTTCCGCGCTCTGCGGCACACCGTCGCCGCCGGCCGCCCGTTCCTGTTCGGCGTAGCTTTGCACCGCCTGGACCATGGTGTTTGCCATGTGATCCGCGTCGGTGTCACCGCGCAGGAAGCCTGGCCCGACACTGACAGCCTCATCAATCGCCGCCCGCATGCGACCGACTTGCGTAGTCGGCTCCGACGCTGCGCATGCAGCCTTGTGTGGGTGTTTGGTTGCTGGATTGGCGTTCATAGCACGCTCCGTTTGCTGCTTTTCACTTCTTGTATTATGCGCTTTCTGTCAGCGAGCGTTGCTTGCAACAAACGCTTGAGGCATTGAAGGTCAAGTTCGAGCCCATTGTTTTGGAACTCTGGGTAATTCGCACTCCGAGTTTCTTTAACCCAAGGCCTTCTTCAGCAATGCCCTGATCCGCGTTTCTCCCGCCGCGGTCAGTTGCTTGAGTGCAAAAGCGGTCGGCCACATCGCACCTTCGTCGAGCTTGGCCTTGTCGCTGAAGCCGAGTGTGCCGTAGCGTGTCTTGAACTTGTATGCACCCTGATAGAAGCACACCACCTTGTCGTCCTGCGCATATGCGGGCATGCCATACCAGGTTTTGGGCGAGAGTTCGGGTGCGATGGCCTTGATCAGGTCATGCAGCCGCCTGGACATGCTGCGATCCGGCTCCGGCATCTTCGCGATTGCCGCGAGTACCTCGCGTTCACCGCCGGCCGACTTCAACTCCCGGACACGCTCACGCATCGCGGCGCGTTCCTCTTTCGTGAAGCCCTGCGGTGCTTTGGCGAGATTACCTGCGGATTTGCGCTTTGCGCTTTTCGCTGCTTGGCTCATGAGCCACTCCTCAGGTGGGCGAGTCGGATTAGCTTACTGCCATTTGCGTGCGCGTGACGGTTCCCCCCACCCCGCTCGGGTTCGCGCCATCCTGGCGCGCATGACAGCCGGTATTCGGCCGGACCATGTAATTCAGGTGCGGGAAGACGTACTCAGGGAATAAGACAGGCCGATGCTGAAATACGGCGTGCAATCCCTGCACAACTGGGAATTGCTGGTACCGACAAGAATCGAGGACCAGCCATTGAAGGCTGCGTCGGAATGAAGATACCAGTGTTTTACGCAGTAATCGTGGCCTCCTCGATTACTCAAGTTCGACCGCACCGTCAGAAAGGCGATCTCTATTGCTGTTCGGCGAGAACTGCGGTGACTCAATCCGCACCAGCGCACGGCAGTCCTGCAACCGGATCAGAATGGCGGCTTTCACGGCAGCATT
>JAGXAZ010000162.1 GCA_018971365.1 Gammaproteobacteria bacterium
TGTTACTCATGGCCTAAATCGCTTGATTGATTGAGTGAAAAACGCAACAGCGTGTGCGGGCATGGCCGGCGCGGGCCTGCTGTGGTCTATAGTCGCGCGAAAGGCGGAAAAGTTCCCGACCACTGGTGCAGTTTTACGGTGCTGGCGGCACAATTGCAAGCCGGTATAGGCGGTCGACATCCGCATGGCCCGCCATCACTTATATTATAATGTGCACACGCAGGCGTTTTCCGCGTGTGTCCCGCCGAGGTATCTCCGTTGTTTTCCGCGTTTCTCCTGACTCATGGTTTTCTGGGGTTGCCTATTTGGACCCTGTTCATCATCGCACCGGTTTTCATACACCTCACCATCGTTGCCGTTACACTGTTTCTGCACCGCGACCAGACACACCGCGGTCTGGAATTGCACCCCGCGGTTCGGCACGTGTTCCGTTTCTGGCTGTGGCTGACCACCGGCATGGTGACCCGCGAATGGGTGGCGGTGCACCGCAAGCATCACGCGCATTGCGAGACTGAGGACGATCCCCACAGCCCGCAGGTCAAGGGCCTGCTCAAGGTGCTGCTGGAAGGTGCAGAGCTGTACCGCGCCGAGGCCGGGAATCTGGAAACGGTTGCCAAGTATGGCCGCGGTACCGTGGACGACTGGATGGAACGCCACGTGTACAGCCGGCATGCGGTTTTGGGCGTGAGCCTGATGCTGGTCCTGGATGTATTGTTGCTGGGCCTGCCGGGCATTACCGTGTGGGCGGTACAGATGCTGGCGATTCCGGTGCTGGCCGCTGGCGTGGTCAACGGCGTGGGCCATTATTCCGGCTACCGCAATTTCGAATGCAAGGACGCGGCCACCAACGTCTTCCCGTGGGGCTTCCTGATCGGCGGCGAAGAATTGCACAACAATCATCACGCCTTTCCGGCATCGGCAAAATTTTCCCAGCGACCCTGGGAATTCGATCTCGGCTGGACCTACATTCGCCTGCTCAAGAAGCTCGGTCTGGCCACAGTGCGGCGTGTGGCGCCCGAACCCGTAATTATTGCCAAGCGCGGCCCGGTGAGCCTGGACACGGTGCAGGCGGTGCTCTTGAACCGCATGCACGTGTTGCGCGGCTATATCCGTGAAGTCATCCGCCCGGCGCTGGAAACCGAAAAGCGGAAGGCCAGCGGCCCCAGCCGCGGCGTGTTTGCGCACGCCCGCCGGCTGTTGAGCCGCGACGAGACGCTGCTCGATGCCCGCGGCCGGGCGCGCTTGCAGGAAACTTTGGCGCGCAGTCCGACACTGCGCACCGTGTACGAGTTTCGCCGGCGGCTGCAGGCGCTTTGGGAAAACAACACGCTCTCAAATGAAAGGCTGTTGCAACAGTTCCGCGATTGGCTTAACCAGGCGGAGGCTGCGCGCATCGTCAGCTTGCGGGAATTTGCCCAACGTTTGCGCGGCTACAGGTTACAGCCGGCCTGAATATATCCATTCGCATCAATTAAAAACCCGCCGATGGCGGGTTTTTGTTTGAGCTTGAATCTGCGGAACGGTTTTCCAGGCGCGCAGCCCTATTTGATTTTGGCCTCTTTGTACGTGACGTGCTTGCGCACTACCGGATCGAATTTCTTGACATCCATTTTGTCCGGGTGGGTGCGGCGGTTTTTGGTCGTGGTGTAGTAGTGCCCGGTATCGGCGCTGGAAACCAGTTTGATTTTCTCGCGCATATTTTGCCGTCCTCAGATCTTCTCGCCGCGGGCGCGCAACTCGGCTACCACCTGTTCGGCGCCGAGCTTGTCTATGGTACGCATGCCTTTGGTGGAAACACGCAGGGTCACGAAGCGCTTCTCGCTCTCCAGCCAGAATCGGTGGCTGTGCAGATTGGGCAGAAAACGCCGCCGCGTCTTGTTGTTGGCGTGCGAGACGTTGTTTCCGGTGACCGGCCTTTTGCCCGTGACCTGGCAGACTCTGGACATGCTGCAATCCTCGTGAAATGCCGTTCCGCCCACGGGCGGAGGGGGCGGTATTCTAGCAGTCACGCCCGGTTTGACAAGCCGGGCGGCTACAGCAGTCCGCGTTCCGCGAAGGAGGCCGCCTCACCGTCACCGATCACGAAATGATCCAGTACCCGCACGTCCACCAACGCCAGCGATTCCTTGAGACGCTGAGTCAGCCGCCGGTCGGCATCCGAAGGTTCGGCCACGCCTGAGGGATGGTTGTGGGCAAAGATCACCGCGGCGGCGTTGTGCGCCAGCACCTTGCGCAGCACCTCACGGGGGTGCACGCTCGCGCCGTCCAGCGTGCCCTGAAACAACTCCTCAAAGGCGATGACCCGATGGCGATTGTCCAGATACAGGCAGCAGAACACCTCGTGAGCACGGTCGCGCAGCCGGGCAATGAGATAGCGGCGCGTGGCCGCCGGGTCTGTGAGTGGCGCACCGCGCTGCAGGCATTCGCCCATGTGCCGGCGCGCCATTTCCAGTGCGGCCTGTAACTGTGCGTATTTGGCCGGCCCCAGCCCCGCTGCCGCGCACAGGCGTGTTTGCTCGGCGGCGAACAGGCCGCGCAAGCCCTCGAAAGTGCTCAGCAGCTCGCGCGCCAGATCCACCGCAGTTTTGCCGCGCGCCCCGGTGCGCAGCAGGATCGCCAGAAGTTCGGCGTCCGAAAGCGCTTGTGGCCCACGCTGCAGCAGCTTTTCCCGCGGCCGTTCGGCCTGCGGCCAAGAGTTGATTGCCATCCCTGGTCTCCAGATCGGGTCGTCGCGCCTTGAGTTTGGCCAGAATTTGTGCAGGCGTAAAGCCCGGGGCCTGCAACCCGCGGCTGGACATTGATCCCGGTGCAGCGCTCCGTATAATGCCGCGCTCTTTTCGACGCCATCGCCGATTTCCCGAAGAAAACCGCGGGGAATCCGTTGACCGGCCAAAACCGGCCTGTATAATGACCGGTCTGCTTGGGGCGCTTCCCAAGCCCGCTCTTTAATAGCACGAACAAGTAACTTGTGTGGGCGCTCGCGTCAGGGTTTGAGATTGCAAGCCTTAAGACGATGAGTGGCCCAAAATCGAGAACAGTAGTTCAAAGGTTTCGGGTTCAACTCGATCATCGCTAGTTTACTAGCAATTAATTGAAGAGTTTGATCCTGGCTCAGATTGAACGCTGGCGGCATGCCTAACACATGCAAGTCGAACGGCAGCATGACGTGTAGCAATACACGTTGATGGCGAGTGGCGGACGGGTGAGTAATGCATGGGAATCTGCC
>JAGXAZ010000163.1 GCA_018971365.1 Gammaproteobacteria bacterium
AGATTGCCGGCTGGAACAGAATCAACATTGCGGATTACCTGCATGCCGGTGAACGCCTGATACTTTACGTGGACGTGACCGACCAATCCACCAGCAGTTGAGCAGCAGGTACGCCACGTCAGTCCAGCGTTGAGATCACCGCAGGATACTTGCATGGCTTTTCTTTCCGGAAAACGCGCACTGATTGTCGGCCTGGCCAGTGAGCGTTCCATAGCATTCGGCATCGCTGCCGCCTTCAAACGTGAGGGCGCGGAGCTGGCGTTTACCTATCAGGGCGAACGCCTGCGCGAGCGGGTAGAAGCCATGGCCCGGGAATTCGGCTCAACGCTGGTGTTCCCCATGGACGTGGCCAGCGACGGTGAAATTGACGCCGCCTTTGCGGCACTGCAGCGTCATTGGAGCGCGCTCGACATCCTGGTACATTCAGTGGCATTCGCGCCGCGTGAGCAGTTAAGCGGCAACTATGCGGATGTCGTCACGCGCGAGGGTTTCCGCATCGCCCACGACGTCAGCGCTTACAGCCTGGCGGCGCTCGCCAAGGCCGCCCGCATGCTGATGCAGGGACGGCCGTCGGCCATCCTCACCCTGTCCTACCTCGGTGCGGTACGCGCGATCCCCAATTACAACGTCATGGGTCCTGCCAAGGCCAGTCTTGAAGCCAATGTACGTTTTCTCGCCAACGCACTCGGGCCCGAGGGCATCCGCGTCAACGGCATCTCGGCCGGACCCATCAAGACTCTGGCGGCCGCCGGCATCGGCCGATTCCGCTCCATCCTGGAGCACGTCCAGAATATGGCGCCACTGCGCAGGAATGTGAGTATCGAGGATGTGGGCAACGCCGCGGCGTTTCTGTGCTCGGATCTGGCGGCCGGCATCACCGGCGAAATCCTGTACGTGGATGCCGGCTACAGCCACGTGGGCATGAATCTGGAATGAGCGGCAATCGGAATTAATCAGCCCCGGACTTATTGGCGCGGCAATCGCGTACGTAAGTCGGTATTCAAAATCATCGCGTCATGACCAGCGTTGACCGCGCCAGGCACGCACACGCAGGCAGTCTTATTCCTGGATATTGGCAGAATTTATCTTGACCTTGGCGTGCTGACGCAAGGTCTCAAGATAGGCGTAAAATTCGGACTGGGCATTGGCGCGCGTGAGTTGCTGCAGCGCGGCGATGCGCTGTGCCTTGCTCCACCCGGATACGCTGCCCGCTTTCATCGCAGTAACCACGTACACCGCCTGATCGCCTCCGGCAAGTGCCACTACGCCGGACTGCGGTGCGTGGCTTCCGGGTAGCGAAGCTGCAAACGCCGCGCTCAGCACCGGCGCGGGCACGCCCGTATCGTTGCGGCTCACGAACTTGTCGGCTGTGAATTTAAGCTTGTATCTGGCCGCGACCTGCGCCGGAGATTGACCGGAATCGAGTGCGGCTTGCACTTTGGCGGCAATTGTCCGCGCCTGCAGCGCTGCCTGCTGCTGCCTGAGTGTCGCAGCGATCCGGTCACGCACGGTTGATAGCGACTCTTGCGTACTCGGCACGTGGCCTTGCACGCGGATCACGACTACGTGATTTGGCCCGATTTTAATTGGATCGCTGTTGTTGCCCTGGGTCAGGACCTCGTCGCTGAAGGCCTTTTGACGCACCGCGGAGTTCGCGGCGATGCCGCTGCCGCTGTCGCGCGTCACGTCGCTCACGGTTCGAATCGGCAGATTGAGCTGCTTGCTGACGGCCTGCAGCGAATCCGGGTGTTCGTAGGCCAGGTTGGCGAGCTGGTCGCCAAGCGCGAAGTATTCATCATCCGCTTTCTTCTGCTGGTATTGCGCCAGCAACTGCTCGCGCACCTCGGCAAACGATTTGGTGCTGGGGGCGCGGATGCCATCCAGCTTGATGATGTCGTAGGCACCCGCGAGCTTCACCGGTCCGGCCAGGTCTCCGACCTTGGGAATGGCGAACAGGGCATCCTCGAAACTCTTGTCGGTGCTGCCGCGGGTAATCCAGCCCAGATTGCCGCCGTTCGCGGCCGAACCCGCATCGTCGGAGTACTGCCTGGCCAGTGTGGCAAAATCCGCGCCGGCTTTGAGCTGCCTGAGGATATCTTCGGCCTTGGCTTCAGCCGCCGCATCGGTTTTGGCATCCTTGCCGCCCACCGTAATCAGGATATGTTGGGCCTCACGGGCTGCGGCCTGTCCGAAAGATGCACGCTGCTGCTGATACAAGGCCTGCAGCTGCTCGTCTGTGGCAGACACGCTCTTCGCGAGTTGCGCTTCGTCCAGCTCGACATACGCCAGCGTGAGTTTCTCGGGTGTCATGAACTGACTGGCATGCGCCTGGTAATACGCGGTAATTTGCTGCTCGGAAACCGCGGCGGTCTTCAGGTAGGGGGCGGCCGCAATCGTGATGTAGCCGATTTCGCGCTCCTCGCCCTGTACCTGCTGGTTGACTTCCAGCTGCTGCAGTGTGGCAAAGGCACTCAGCATGATGGCGTTTTGCAGCTGAGTTACCGCCAGGTCCTGGCGTTCACGCTCTTCGAATGCCGAGGGCGTCAGTCCATTGGCCGTCAGTGTTGCCTGATAAGCCTGAGTGGAAAATTTGCCGTCCACCTGGAAGGCCGGAATCTGCTGCACCGCCGCCACCAGGTCGGCATTGCTGATGGCGTAATGCTGCCCGGTGACCTGCTGGTTGAGCAGCGTACTGTTCACGAGCTGGCGCAGCACCTCCTGGCGCAGTTGCCTTTCGTCAATCATCCCAGGCTTGAAGGCAGCACCCAGCTGCTGCTGCAGCTGTTCGTAGCGCCTCTGGTAGGCCTGCTGGAAATCCTGCGGGGAAATCTCGCTGCCGTTGATACTGGCCACCGAAGTATCGGTGGAGGCCGAAAAATACGAATTGATGCCCCAGAGCGCGAATGGACCGATGATCAGCACCAGGATGACGCCGGTCAGCCATTTGGGGATATTGTCGCGAAATGCCTGTATGACCATTGCTGCACGACCCTCGGGACCGGACCACGCCGCCGGCCAACAAAAAAGGGCGCCGCGCGGGCGCCCTACGAAACTTGAGTATGGCGGAGTGGACGGGATTCGAACCCGCGACCCCCGGCGTGACAGGCCGGTATTCTAACCAGCTGAACTACCACTCCGCAGCAGCACTCCGCAGCGCCTGGTGGGTGCTGAGGGGTTCGAACCCCCGACCCTCGCCGTGTAAAGGC
>JAGXAZ010000164.1 GCA_018971365.1 Gammaproteobacteria bacterium
CCTGGAGCGGACTGCTGGAAGGTTATCGCAGCGGCTAATCCCCGCGGCACGATTTTGAAGCGATCGTGGCTCCAGAGATATTGTTCGGGCGCGCGCCGGATCTGCTGCTCCAATACGCGATGCAGGCGCTCGGTGTCGGCGACGGGGTCATCGCTGGGGAAATCCGCAAGCATCGGTTCGATCCACAGACGGTAGCCGCGGTTGCCGGGCAGGCGCGCGGCGAAGAACGGCAGCACCGGCACGCCGCTGGCGCGCGCCAGTCGTGAGGTCGCGGTGGTGGTAGGTGCCGGATAGCCGAAGAACGAGATCATGGCGCTTTGTGCGCCGCGGTAACCCTGATCGGGCGCATACCAGACCGGAATGCGGTCTTTCAGGCTTTTCAGAATGCTGCGCACATCGTGACGCGCGATGGCGCGCTCGGCGACGCGCTCACGCCCGCGCTTGATGAGCGTATCCAGCAGCGCCCTGCGATTTGGCCGGTACACGGCATGCAGCCGCGGCACCTCGAAATGGATGAACGTGCCGCCGATCTCGAGCGTGGTGAAATGCGCGGTCAGCAGCAACAAGCCGCGTTGCAGCGCGAGTGCCGCGTGCAGGTTTTCCAGGCCGGAAAACTCCACGAGCGTACGCAGGCGGGCGCGCGGCATCCAGTAAGCATCGGCGGTTTCCAGGAATGACAGCCCAAGCGCATGGAAATGTTTTTTGACCAGGATACGTTGTGCGCGCGCATCGAGTTCGGGCAGACAGCGGGCGATGTTGAGTTTCGCGATGCGCCGGCGCCGCGGCGACGCAATCCTGAGGGTGGTGCCCAACCCGGCGCCCAGCCAGCGTTGTGCGGCGTAGGGCAGGAACACAATCGCGCGCAGCAGGCCAAACAACAGCCAGGTGGGCCAGTAACGCGGATGCAGTCGGTGCTCGGGCATGCGGTTCAAGTACAGCCGGGATGCGCGCAGTGTAGCGGCACGCGCCGCACCCGGTACAGGGGCCGGAACACCGCCGGCTGCATGTTATGATGCGGCGCGTTTTCCCGCGGCGCTTGGGGCAGGCATGAACATCCGCATCCCGCAATTCGACCAGGTGCGCGTGCTGGTGGCGGGCGACGTCATGCTGGACCGCTATTGGTTCGGTGCTACGGGGCGCATCTCGCCCGAGGCGCCGGTGCCGGTTGTGCACGTGCGCGACATCGAAGAGCGCCCCGGCGGCGCTGGCAACGTGGCAGTGAACCTGACGAGCCTGGGTGTGCACTGCATGCTGCTGGGCATTACCGGCGACGACGCCGCAGCCGCAACCCTCACCGAAAGCATGCAGAAACGCGGTGTGCGCTGCCGGCTCACGCGCCTCAAACAATCGGCAACCATCACCAAGCTGCGCGTGCTGTCGCGCAATCAGCAGTTGATCCGCCTGGATTTCGAAGAGAGCTTCGGCGGCTTCGCGGCCGCGCCGCTGTTGCCGGAATTCAAACGCGCACTTGCCGAGGCCGCGGTCGTGATCCTGTCGGATTACGGCAAGGGCAGCCTGGCCGGAGTGCAGGATCTGATTGCCGCGGCACGTGCCGCCGGCAAACCGGTGCTGGTGGACCCCAAGGGACGCGAATTCGGCAAGTATGCGGGCGCGAGCGCGATCACGCCGAATCTGGCCGAACTCGAAGCGGTGGTAGGCGAGTGCGCGGACGACGCGGCCATCGTCAGCAAAGGCGAAAAGCTGCGCGCCGACCTTGGTTTGCAGGCGCTGCTGGTGACCCGCGGCGAGCGCGGCATGACGCTGCTCGAAGCCGGTCGCGCGCCGTTGCATCTTCCGACCGCCGCGCTCGAAGTCTCCGATGTCACCGGCGCCGGCGACACCGTGATCGCGCTGCTGGCGGCCGGGCTGGGTGCGGACCTCGGGTTTGCCGGGGCGGCCGCCCTTGCCAACCTGGCCGCCGGCCTGGTGGTGGCCAAACTCGGCGCCGCCACGGTCACGCCGGCGGAATTGCGGCTCGCGGCCCACACGCGCAACGGTGGCGGGGGGCTTGATGAAGCGGCGGTCATGGACGCGGTCAGTCACGCGCGCAGCTTGGGCGAGCACGTGGTCATGACCAACGGCGTATTCGACATCCTGCACGCCGGACACGTGAGCTATCTGCAGCAGGCGCGCGCACTCGGCGACCGGCTGATCGTGGCGGTGAATGACGATGCCTCGGTCCAGCGCCTGAAAGGTGCACAACGGCCGGTGAATACGCTCGCCGATCGCATGCGCGTGCTGTCGGCGCTCGGCTGCGTGGACTGGGTGGTGCCGTTTTCGGAGGACACGCCGGAACGGCTGATCTGCAGGGTGTTGCCGGATATCCTGGTCAAGGGCGGCGATTACCGGCCGGAGCAGGTTGCGGGCTACGCGTGCGTAACCAAAAACGGCGGACAGGTGCGCGTGCTGCCATTCCTCGAAGGCCGCTCCACTTCGCGCATCATCGAAGCGCTCAAGCGATAACCGTGCGCCTGCTATACTCGCTGACGCTGCTGCTGTTGATGCCGTTTGCATTGGTCTGGCTCATGTGGCGCAGCCTGCGCCAGACCGGACATGCCGACCGGTTCGGTGAACGCTTCGGCAGTTCGCCACAGTTATCCGGTAATCCACTCATCTGGGTGCATGGCGCGTCGGTAGGCGAGATGCGCGCGGCCGCACCGCTGGTGAAAGCCCTGCGCCAGCAATATCCGCAGCACGCGCTGCTGATCACGAGTTTCAGCGCCGCTGGTCGTGACCAGGCACAGGCGCTGTTCGGCGGGCGCGCGCTGATCGCGTTGCTGCCCTACGACCTGCCGTTCTGCGTGAACCGCTGGCTCAAGTGCATCCGTCCGACACTCGGCATCATCATGGAAACGGAAATCTGGCCGAACCTGTTCGCAGCCTGCACACGCCGCGGCGTACCGCTGCTCATGGTGAGCGCACGCCTGTCGCCACGGGCGCTGGATCGCTACCGGCGCTTTCGCCGGCTCATGCGCCGCGCCACGCGGCAGGTGGCGATGATCGCGACGCAGACCGAGGGTGACGCCGAAGGTTTTCGCCAGCTCGGTGCGGTTCCCGAACGGCTGTGCGTGGGCGGCAATCTCAAGTTCGACCTGCAATTCCCCGACACGCTGATGAGCGAAGGTCAGGCGCTGCGCGCCGGGCTGTTCCCGGCCGCCACGGTGATTGTTGCGGGCAGCACGCGCGAACAGGAGGAGCC
>JAGXAZ010000165.1 GCA_018971365.1 Gammaproteobacteria bacterium
CCGGCACTGGAATTGTCGCGGATGAAATTCTGGCTGGCCAGCTTCTCGATGCCGACGCAGGCCTGCCCCAGTTTTCCGGCACCGCGGCAAGTCAACAGCACGGTGCTGCTGTTGCCGGTGTCCGTCCCCGCGTTCACCGTGAACTTGGGGATATTCGCCGAGGCCTGCGGTTCCTGCAGGTATTGCAGTGAGGCCTCCGGAATATAGACATTTTGCAGGGCATTGACCGCGGACTGAGAAGACACGAGCGGCACGGCGGTGCCGTTTGACGTGATCAGGTAACCCAGACGGATGCCGGCCGTATATTCATAACTCGGGCTCTTGAACACGGCCGCAAGGATGGCCAGCACCACTATCACCACAAACACCGTGAGCATCATGCGCCAGCGCCGCCAGAGCAGCACGCCCAGATCCACGAGATCAATCTCGCCGCCGGGCGGATAATCCCCCGCCCAAGGCTGCGGGCTAACCGGGGAAGAAGCAGGATTCTGGATGGCAGTTTTATCGGATTGTTTCGGATCTGTAGTCATTTGCAAAGATACCCTCAAAGTGAATTTTCAATCCTTGACCGAGCCCGCCGCGGCGCCTCTCGTGGGAGCGGCGATACTCGCCGCGATTCCCAGTCGCGATTTTGAAACCATCGCGACGGAGACCATCGCTCCCACAAAACCAGAATACTCTTCGTGACAAATCCCCCCAACGCGCAATGCGCGCACCCCCCCTTTTTCAAGGGGGGGTGAGAATCAAAGGCATCGCGACGGGGACCGTCGCTCCCACTGAATCATTGCCACCACAGCGACCCCGTGGGAGCGGCGATACTCGCCGCGATTCTTAGTCAAAGGCATCGCGACGGGGACCGTCGCTCCCACAAATAAACCACTAGAACGGAATATCGTCATCGCTGAAATCATTGGCCGCCTTGGCCGGTTTGCCGCCCGGTGCGGCCGCCGGCTCCGGTTCGCCATGGGTGTCGCCGGTCATGCGCTCCGCGCCGCCGGCGCCGGCGCGTGAGCCCAGCATCTGCATGTTGTCGGCGATGATCTCCGTCGAATAGTGCGTCTGGCCTTCCTTTTCGTAGGTACGGGTGCGCAGCTTGCCTTCGATGTACACCTGCGAGCCTTTCTTGAGATATTCGCCGGCGATTTCCGCGAGCCGCCCGTAAAAGGTGATGCGGTGCCACTCGGTGCGGTCCTTCTGCTCGCCGGTCTGTTTGTCCTTCCAGGATTCGCTGGTGGCCATGCGGATGTTGGTGACCGCGCCGCCCGAAGGCATGTAGCGGGTTTCGGGGTCCGCACCCAGATTGCCGATCAAAATGACTTTGTTTACACCGCGTGCCATGGCTTGTCCCTCGCCGGTCGGTAGTGTGACCGTGCATCTGTTTTGCGCCGGGGGTGGCTATTTTACGGGAAAACCCGCGGCTGAACAGGTAATGCACCTAAAAGCCGCCGCCAAATGGTGGCATGGGGAGTCGCAGAAGTTGCCAACTATAAATGCCGGACATTGCAAATCCCCCCCCTTTCGGACTTCGCTTGTTGGCTGCGCAGTCGTGCTCCGCCAAAAGTCCGGCCCATGCGTCCTGCATAGGCGTTCGCGGCGTTGCCGCTTACCCTGCTTCATCCGAAAGTCCAGGGCAGCCGTCGTGGCTGCCCGCTCGGCGCTTGGCGCCTCGCCCCCCTTTTTCAAAGGGGGGAAACGCGATTCACGTCCATGGCTGCCCGCACCATGCTTCGCCCCCTTTGACAAAGGGGGCCGCGCGCTGCACACGCGGGGGGATTTGTCACGGGTGTTCATCTTGTTAGGTGCTCTAAGCATTGTCCGCAGGCGGGATGGCCGGGCGTGACGCCGTACCGTGCCGCGTCGCTGCGGGTGGCTGCATGAACCAGGCCGCCAGCCACCAGAGCGCTGCGAGCGCGGCACAGAATCCGAACACACCGTTCAGGCCCCACGTGCCTTCGATCCAGCCGCCGAGCACGCCGCCGACGAATATCCCGAAAAATTGCGAGGAAGAATACACGCCCATAGCCGTGCCCTTGGCATCGTCCGGCGCGCGGCGCGAGATGAGCGACGGCAGTACCGATTCGAGCACGTTGAAGCCGGTGAAGAACACCAGCAAGGCCAGGACCACCAGCGGCAGGCTCGCGCGCCCGAACAGCAACAGCAACTGGCCGGCGGCCAGCAGCGCTACCGAGACGAGGAATACCGCTTTCATGCGCCCGCGCTCGGCGAGCACGATCAGCGGCACGAGAAATGCCACCGAGACGACAAGCACCGGCAGATACACGTACCACTGATCGGGCAGCGCGATGCCGGCCTGGCGGAGCACGAACGGTACGCTCAGGAAACTCGCGGTCAGTATCGCGTGCTGGATGAAGATCCCGAAATCCAGGCGCTGCAGTTCGCGGTCCGCGAGCACGCGCCGGAACAGCTCCGGCACCGCTTCGGTTTCGGCGTGCACTTCACTGGCAGCCGGGCGCGGCACCAGCACGTACAGCACCACGATGCCGAGCGCCGCGAGCACCGCAGTCAGCCAGAAGATACCGCGCACCCCGATCCATCCGTTCAGCACCGGGCCCACGACCACCGCCAGGCCGAAGGACGCACCGATGGTCATGCCGATGATCGCCATGGCCTTGGTGCGGTGCTCCGCGCGCGTGAGGTCCGCGGCCAGCGCGAGCACCGCGGAACCCACCGCGCCCGCGCCCTGCAACAGGCGCCCAAGCACGATGCCATAGATCGAGGGCGAGAGCGCCGCGATCACGCTGCCGATCACGAACAGCACCAGGCCCGCGGCAATCACGCGCTTGCGGCCGATGCGGTCGGAAAGAAAACCGAAGGGAATCTGCAGCAACGCCTGGGTAAGGCCGTACACGCCGAGCGCCAGGCCGATAGTCACGGCGGTGGCATCCGGCAGATGCCGCGCCCACGGCGCGAACACCGGATAAATCATGAACAGCCCGAGCATGCGCAGCGAGAAAATGCCGGCCAGCGACAAGGCGGCGCGGCGTTCGGTGCCGGTCATGGAAGCGGTTTTTGTCATGGAGCGTTTAAGCAAATGTACGCCGATTGCCAGCCATGTTCGTAAAATCCCCCCTCGCCCCCCTTTACAAAGGGGGGATGGGAATCAAAGGCATCGCGACGGAGACCGTCGCTCCCACAAAATCCAATACTAGCGCTCCC
>JAGXAZ010000033.1 GCA_018971365.1 Gammaproteobacteria bacterium
GATCGCGCCCAGCAGGGTGGCGATGTTGAGCAGGCTGCGGTTGCTCTGATCTTCCACAGTGCGCGCGATGTGCCGCTGGGTCACGTGGCTGGTTTCATGGGCCATGACGCCCGCGAGCTCGTCTTCATTGTCAGTGGCCAGGATCAATCCGCTGTTCACGCCGATGAACCCGCCGGGCAGGGTTACAGCGTTGATCTCCGGGTCATTGAGCACGAAGTATTCGAAGTGCAGGGTCGGATCATCGCTGTGTGACGATAGGTCATGTCCCAGGTTGTCGATGTATTCGTGCACCAGCGGATCGTCCAGAATCGCGCCTTCACCGCGCGCCTGGTTCATGATCTCCACACCAATCTGGTATTCCTGCTGCGGCGACAGCACGTTGGCGCCGGCCATCCCAATCTGCGGGAGGTTGAAATCACTGCGCGATGCATTGCTGGCCCAGGATCTGGCACCGGAACTCGCGCTGTCGGGCGGCGGGGTAGACGGGATGGCCGGTTGCGGACTGGGTAATGTCCGCGGGCCGGGTCCCGCGTAGGCAGGGCTGCTGGTCACAAGAATCGGGAATGCGACGATGGCCATCGCCAGAAACGCCACAGTGAAAAATTTACGCATGCGGTGATGGCGAACTGCCCGCCACCGGCGGGCCTGATACAGTCAACTCCATTATGGCACGGCGGTTGACGCAGAGCCGCCAGGATTTTGCTGGACAACAAATTCGACCGCAGCGGCCCGGAAAGGTGCCGGCGGCGACCGGCCCGGCTCTTCAGACGGGAGCCGGGCGGCGGGGAAGGCGGGTCTCAGAATTTGTAGATGTACTGGATGCCGAGAATGTCGGCGTCGCCCTTGAACTGGCCGCTGATATAGTCACCGCTGCTGCCATTCAACTGGCTGAAGGGGATGTGGCTGCTGATGAACAAGTGCGCATAACCGATATCCCACTGGCTATGGTCCGAAACCTTCCAGCTGGCGCCGACGGCTACCCATTTACGGTCGGTGTCCGGCAGGCGCGCAGTGCGGCTGGCATAGACCGAATTGTTGCAGGTGGCGAATGCCGGCGGTGTGGCGGTGTTGCACGGTGCGCTCGGATTGGGTACCGGTGATTTGTCGAGTGCCACGCCACCGCGGAAAGTCCACTGGTCATTGAACCGGTAATTGGCTCCCACCGCGAAGCGATTGCTGTTGCTCAGGCCTTCCTGCACGGTGGTGGAGGGCATGCCGGGATCGGAGAATTTGATGGTCAGATTCTGGAAGCTGCTCCAGCCGGTATAACTCCAGTCGGCCATCAATGACCACTTGGCATCAAGCTGCTGGTATAGGCTCAACGATACGATTTGCGGCGTGGTGAACTGGGCGTTGATTCCCTGGTTCTGGAACAGTCCCTGGCTGGAAAACAACGCCGGCACGTTGGTGAAACTGGCGCTGCCCGTGAGGTTGTGCTTGACGCGCGAGCGGTAGGCAAAGCCCACGCGCGTGGTGTCATCCTGCCACAAAACGCCGAAGTTGAAGCCGACATGTGTGTTGCTTGCCGTACCCTCGAAAAACCCGTCATGTCCCTGCGGCACCAGGCCCATGGCGGTGCAGTTCACCGGGTTTACCTGGGCGAAACACACGGCGCCGAAGTCCACGTCGTTAGTAAGTTTCACGTCCATTTTCTGCACATCCACGCCGAAACCCGCCGACCAGTTATCGTTGAATTTGTACGCCAAGGTGGGATTCAGATTGAATACCATGACCGAGGTGTAAATCGCCTGATAGCGGAAAATCGAATTGGCCTGGTAACTGGTCGCCAGGCCGAAAGGCACGCCAAAGCCGATACCGAACGCCAGCTTGTCGTTGATCGGCGTTGAGTAATAGATGAACGGCACGCCACCGAGTTTGCCGGGGTTGCCGCCGTTGTTGCCGGTGAGCGGCCGGCCGGCGGCATCTACCGCCGTAGTGGGCGTGAAGTTGAAGCCGACGCGGATCAGGCTCAGTCCGGCATCCAGCTCCGGAGTATTGAGGCGCGTCAGGCCCGCGGGGTTGTACCAGATCGTGGAGGCATCGCTGGCATAGGCAGCGCCGGCGGCATGCGCGCTGCCCAGGCTGGTGACACTTTGTTCGGTCAATTGAAAGTTGGAAGCCCGGGCCAGACCCGGCAGCGAAGCGGCGATTGTGATTGCGCATGCAGTCAAAATCCATTTGTAAACCGGCTGGCTTTTCATCGGCGGCTCCTCGTGAGGTAAGGCGATTCGTATCGCAAGATTTAAGCACAAGCCCGCTGGCTTGTCAGTACCCGCGGCCGAAAGCGCGGCTTACAGAATCTCGGACGCGTAGTCCGCGAGCCGCGAACGCTCGCCCCGCAACAGCGTGATGTGGCCGGAATGTAACCAATCCTTGAAGCGATCCACCACGAAGGTCAGGCCGGAGGTGGTTTCGGTCAGATAGGGCGTGTCTATCTGGGAAATGTTGCCGATGCATACCATCTTGGTGCCCGGGCCGGCGCGGGTCACGAGGGCTTTCAATTGCTTGGGCGTGAGATTCTGGGCCTCATCCACGATGATGTAACGGTTCAGGAACGTGCGCCCGCGCATGAAGTTCATGGAACGGATCTTGATGCGGTTGCGCAATAAATCGCCAGTGGCCGCGCGCCCCCATTCGCCGCCTTCCCCGTTGGACTGCGTGAGCACTTCGAGGTTATCCATGAGCGCGCCCATCCAGGGAGTCATTTTTTCTTCTTCGGTGCCGGGCAGGAAGCCGATGTCCTCGCCGAGTGGTACGGTGACGCGCGTCATGATGATCTCGCGGTAGCGGTTCTGTTCCAGCGTCTGCGCCAGCCCCGCGGCCAGGGCCAGCAGCGTCTTGCCGGTGCCGGCGGCGCCCAGCAGCGTCACAAAATCCACATCCGGTTTGAGCAGCAGGTTGAGCGCGAAGTTTTGTTCGCGGTTGCGCGCATTGATGCCCCATACGGTATGGCGGACACCGCGATAATCCCGCGTCAATTCGAGGAGTGCACCGCGCTGGTCAAGCCCGCGCACCATGGCCTCGAAGTTGTCGGCCTCGCTGTACAGGAATTCATTGGGATGCCAGGCGCGCACCTGCGGACCCTGGATGCGGTAAAAGGTGCGGCCCTCCTGTTGCCAGGACTCCATGTTGGTGCCGTGCTTATCCCAGAAATTCGGGGGCAGTTCACGCACGCCGCTGAAAAGCAGGTCCAGGTCGTCGAGGGCCTTGTCGTTGTAATAGTCCTCGGCGTGGACGCCGAGCACCGCCGCCTTGATGCGCAGGTTGATGTCTTTGGACACCAGGATTACGCGCCGTTCGGGGTGCTTGTGCTGCAATGCGAGCGTGGTGCCGAGGATGTGATTGTCTGCGGTGTTGCCCGGCAGGGTTTCGGGGAGCATGGTGGGCAGGAGTTCGGTCTGGAAGAACAATCTGCCCGTAGCGGCCGTAACCTGACCGGACACCGCCGCGGCACCGGCATCGTGGTGCAATCCGGGAATCGGCAGGCCGCGGTCAATCTGCGGCTTGCCGGCCGCATGCATCATTTCATCCAAAAAGCGGCTCACCTGGCGCACGTTGCGCGCGGACTCGGACACGCCCTTCTTGCCGGCGTCCAGCTCTTCGAGCACCACCATGGGCAGGAAAATATCGTGCTCCTGAAACCGGAAAATGCAGCTTGGGTCGTGCATCAGCACGTTGGTGTCGAGCACATACAGACGCCGCACCGCCGCGGGCGGCTGCAGGCGTGCGGGAGTGTCAGCCGAGCGCCTTGACGGCATCCAGAACCTCATGCGCGTGTCCCTTGACACGGACTTTGCGCCATTCGTGGCGCAGTACACCTTGCGCGTCAATCAGAAAGCTGCTGCGTTCGATGCCCATGAACTTGCGGCCATATAGGCTCTTTTGCTTGTAAACGCCAAATCGCCTGCACAGCTTCTTTTCCGCATCGCTCAACAGCTCGAATTTCAGGCGGTACTTGTGCCGGAAGTTGTCGTGCGATTGCAGGCTGTCGCAGGATACGCCGACTATCAACGTGTTGCGCCTTTTGAACCTTGCCAGATGGTCGCGAAAATCCTGCGCTTCCAGCGAGCAGCCGGTGGTGTTGTCCTTGGGATAGAAATACAGCACCACGTTGTGGCCCTGAAATTGCGACAGACTCAGCTGTTTGTCGCCAGCCGCGGGCAGCGTGAAGTCGGGCACCGGTCTGTTCAGGCGCACTTTAGTCATGGAGCAGTACGGGTATGGCCACGTCCTTATCCCTTGATGGGCTCGAGGATGGCGTCGAGATTCAAGTGATCGCAAAAATCCATGAATTCGTCCCGCAGCGTGCCGATGTGCAGGTCGGCGGGAATGTTCACCGCCATCTGCACCGCAAACATTGGCGCGCCGGTATGCTCCGCTGGATAAGTGCGCGTAGCCAGGTCGGCGACGCCGATGCCGCGTTCCGCAAAAAAATGCGCGAGATTGAAGACGATGCCGGGCTGGTCCAGGCATACCGCGTCAATCGCATACGGGATGAGGTCGTGGCGCGGCGCGCATTCCTCCGTGCGGCGTGCGGCTATCGTCAGCTGCGGGTGTTTTCCGAGTTTCGGGAGTTGGTCTTCCAATTTGGTCAGGGTGTTCCAGTTACCGGACACCAGCAGCAGCATGCTGAACTCGGTGCCCAGCACCGTCATGCGGCTCTCCGCGATATTGCAGCCACAGGTCTGCACGGCACGCGCAATGTCATGGAGAATGTCGGGGCGGTTTTCCGCGAGCACCGACACCGCCAGGAATTGTTTCGTGCGTACGCGCGGCGAACGGTCCGGCTTGGGGTGCACGCGGCGCAGTGTACCGGGTTTGCGGTGAGGCGCAACCGCACGCGCGGCTTGAGCCACTCGTGGATATGCCGGTAACATAGGCTTTTCCACGGTGCGCGTAATGTTTCACGGCAGCTTGGTGGCGCTCATCACGCCCATGGCCGACGACGGTCGGGTGGACTACGACGCGCTCGAAGAGCTCGTACGCTGGCACCTGAGCGAGGGCACGGATGGCATCGTGGCGGTCGGTACCACCGGCGAGGCGGCGACGCTGGATCCGGCCGAGCAGATGCAGGTGGTGGATTGCTGCTTGCGCGCGGCCGGCGGTCGGGCACCGGTGATTGCCGGCATCGGTTCCAACTCGACGGCGCGTGCTACGGCGCTTGCGCGCCTTGCACAGACGCGGGGTGCTGCCGCCGGCCTGGCGGTAGTGCCGTACTACAACAAGCCGACTCAGGAAGGTATGTATCGGCATTTCCGCGCGATCGCGGAAGCGGTAACGCTGCCCATCATTCTTTACAACGTGCCAAGCCGTACGGTTGCGGACCTGCTGCCCGAAACCGTGGCGCGCTTGGCGACGGTACCGAACATCATCGGCATCAAGGAAGCCACCGGCAAGCTGGAGCGCCTCGAGGAAATTCGCAGGCTTTGCGGTCCGGAATTTCTGCTGTTGAGCGGGGATGATGCTACGGCCACGGAATTCATGCTGCGCGGTGGTTGTGGTGTGATTTCGGTGACGGCCAACGTGGCTCCCAGGTTGATGCATGCCCTGTGCACCGCGGCCTGCAGCGCCGAGCGCAGCAAGGCCGAGATACTCAATCAGCGGCTGAATGCTCTGCACCGGCAATTGTTCGTGGAAAGCAATCCCATTCCCGTAAAATGGGCTCTGACGCAGATGGGTCGAGCGCCTGCCGGCATTCGGCTGCCGCTCACGCCCTTGGCGCCGGAACATCACGCCGTCGTACGCGAGGCCTTGCGCTCCGTGGGCGCGTTGTAAAACGATATCTGCATAACTTTGGACGGTCGAATCATGTACAGGATATTTGCTGGCCTGGCGCTGCTGTTGACAATGATCGTGACTGGGTGCAGCAGCTTGGGCTGCGGCGATCCGCACCCCTACATCAACAGTCCCAGCCGGCCGGCGCTCAAGGCTCCGGAAGGATTGAACGTCCCCACACCCGATCCAGCCTACACCGTCGGCAGCGTCGCGCCCGTCACCGGCAAGCATCCGGACCGTGATGCCAAGGGCGCGTGCCTAATCTATCCACCGCAGGTGGTACCGGTCGGTAACGCCGCCAAACCCGCCGCGCGAACTGCACCGGCCGTAATCGAGAGTGCGCCCCCAGCGGGCGTACCCGCACCGGAAAAACCGGCGAATCCCCGCCGCACACAGGCGCCAGCCGCGGGTACCGCAGCCGGGTTCGGGCAGTTGCTTGCGGTCACCGGCAGCATGCACTAACCTGCCGCGCCATTTTGCGGCTACGCAGGCTGACAAGCTGCCGTGCACGGCTCGGGGGGTGGTTTGCAATTGTCGGAGAGGTGTCCGAGCGGTCTAAGGAGCACGACTGGAAATCGTGTATACGTCTAAAGCGTATCGCGGGTTCGAATCCCGCCCTCTCCGCCAGTTTTGAATAGTGCAGCATTACGAGCGGATGCTGTCAGAAGCGCCTGGGCGGGGTTCGAACCCAGGATGTTTTGATCAGTCGGATTCAACAAAATCGCCGCGAGCGATTTTGGAATGCACGCAACGCGGATCGTGAAGCGGCGAACGCCAGGGACGGGGCGAGCAAGCCTGCCCTTCCCTCGGTGGATCCACCAGGCCCGTGCACCCCGCCATTTTTTTGGGATTCGGACTTCATCGGCGCCGCCGCGCATACAATAATTTGGTGGCGGCCTGTGCCGGCAACTCCGCGACGGCAAGCTGTGAACCCCGTCAGGCCCGAGAGGGAGCAGCGGCAGCAGCGACTTCGTGCGCTGGGCACGGCTGGCGCAGGCTGTCACCCTGAATTTGTCACTGTGCGAACAGCCAGCGCCGTCTGGTAAAGTAGTCGCACGCGCGTGGTACGCAATCAACCGGCAAGTTTCACTCCCCATGTCCTATCAAGTGCTGGCAAGAAAGTGGCGACCGCGTAATTTCGCGGAGATGGTCGGCCAGGAACATGTGCTCAAGGCGCTGATCAATGCGCTGGACCACAACCGCCTGCACCATGCTTTCCTGTTCGCCGGCACCCGCGGCGTGGGCAAGACCACGCTGGCGCGCATCCTTGCCAAGTGTCTGAACTGCGAGCGGGGCGTGAGTTCGCGTCCGTGCGGGGAATGCAGCGCCTGCCGGGAAATCGAGGCCGGACGCTTCGTGGATCTGATCGAGGTGGACGCGGCATCGCGCACCAAGGTGGACGATACCCGCGAGTTGCTGGACAACGTGCAATATGCGCCGAGTCGCGGGCGCTACAAGGTGTACTTGATTGACGAAGTACACATGCTCTCGGGCCATTCCTTTAACGCGCTGCTGAAAACCCTGGAAGAGCCGCCGCCGCACGTGAAATTCCTGCTGGCCACCACTGATCCGCAGAAATTGCCGGTGACCGTGCTGTCGCGTTGCCTGCAATTCAACCTCAAGCGCCTGCCGGTGAGCCTGATGCAGAAGCACCTGGCTCACATCCTTGAAGCCGAAGGGATTGCGGGCGAAGACGCGGCTATTGCCCTGATTGCACAGGCCGCCGACGGCAGCTTGCGTGATGCCTTGAGTCTGCTGGACCAGGCAATTGCCTACGGAGCCGGCGCGTTGCGTGTGGGAGAGGTGCGCAGCATGCTGGGCAGCATCGAGCAGACCCACGTGCTCAGTCTGCTGCAAGCCGTGGCCAACAAGGATGGCAAGGCGTTGCTTGAAATTGTGGGTAAGCTCGATGAGCTAGCCCCGGATTACGAGACGATTCTGGGCGACTTGGCGTCCTGTCTGCAGCGCGTGGCGCTGGCGCAGGCGCTGCCTGAGGCGCCGGCGGATTTGGCCATGGATGACGCAGTGCGGATCCTGGGCGGGGGATTCACGCCCGAGCAAGTGCAGCTTTGCTATCAGATTGCTCTGTTTGGCAAGCGCGACCTGGCGCTTGCACCGTCACCGCGCGGCGGTTTCGAGATGACCTTGTTGCGCATGCTGGCGTTCATTCCCGTTCAGGCCGAGACCGTGCGGGCGCCAGCGTCTGCGGCGGCCGCGGCGCGTGCGGCCGGCACTGCGCAATCCGCTGCAGCGCGGCCGAATTTGGTGTCGAAGGCGGCGCAAACCTGGAAAGATCCGGACTGGATCGGGTTGGTGGAGTCTCTGGAGCTGCGTGGCGCCGCACAGCAACTGGCGCTCAATTGCCAGTATCGGCAGCGCGAGGCCAACACCCTGCATTTGGAACTGGATACCGCGCACGCGCATCTTGCCACGGAGCAGCTGATTCAGCGCCTGCAGGAAGCCATCGCGCGCCATTACGGCGAACCGCTGAAGATCCGCATCCAGGCGGTACACGCGGACCTGGATACGCCGGCCAAGCGCGATGCTCGCCGCCAGGCGGAAAATCTGCAGGCCGCGCAGGCGGCCATCGCGGCCGATCCCAACGTGCGCAACCTGTGCGAGACCTTCGGGGCGCAGGTCAATCCCGAACTCGTGAAGCTTTCGGATTAAGCTGAGGTGAGGCGGTGATGAAAGGCGGACTCGGCGGGTTGATGAAGCAGGCCCAGGAGCTGCAGGCCAACATGCAGAAGGCGCAGCAGGAACTCGCGCAGGTGGAAGTCACCGGCCAGGCAGGTGGCGGCATGGTCAGCGTGGTGATGACCGGTCGCCACGAGGTCAAGCGCGTGCGCATCGATCCCACGCTGCCGGGTGATGACCGCGAGATGCTCGAGGACCTGATTGCCGCGGCCATGAATGACGCCGTCAACAAGCTCGAGGTCGTCATGCGCGAGCGCTTCGCGGGCTTGGCCGCCGGCATGCCGCTGCCGGGTGGCCTGAAGCTGCCATTCTGATTGCATGCTGTACACGCCGCTGCTGCAACAATTGATGGATGCGCTGCGCTGCCTGCCGGGCGTGGGGCCCAAGTCCGCGCAACGCATGAGTTTCCATCTGCTGGAGCGCAAGCCCGATGCGGCGCTGGCTCTGGCCAAGGCGCTGGAGGCGGCGGTGACAGGGGTGCGTCATTGCGAGCGCTGCCGCATGCTCACCGACAAACTGATCTGCGAGATCTGCGCCTCGACGCGCCGCAACGACAGTCTGTTGTGCGTGGTCGAGACCCCGGCCGATGTGTATGCGATTGACTCGGCCACCAGCTTCGGCGGCAAATATTTTGTGCTCATGGGGCATTTGTCGCCGCTCGACGGCATTGGTCCCGAGGAGCTGGGCCTGCGGCAACTGGAGTCGCGTCTGGATGCGGGCGACATCACGGAGATGATTCTGGCCACCAACCCCACGGTCGAGGGTGAAGCCACTGCGCATTACCTCGCGGAACTGGCGCGGGTCCGCGGTATCCGTGCCACGCGCATTGCGCACGGCGTACCGCTGGGCGGCGAGCTCGAATTCGTGGATGGCGGTACGCTGTCACACGCATTTTCCGGCCGACGGGATGTGGCCTGACTGACCGCGGTGAACAGCGCGTGAAACTGAAGGAAGTATTTTTTGGATTGGGAATGAAGCCGCCGGCCCGGGAATATGGCTTTGACATCCAGACGTTTGAGCTTGAGAAAGACGGTGCCATTGAATACGCTGCGTGGCGGCATCCGAAGGAAAAACCCAAGCGGTTTTATCAGACGCAGGTTGATGCGATCCGTGAATTTTTGTCCGCCGGGGATTTTGCCATCGACATCGGCGCACATACCGGGGATTCAACCCTGCCGATTGCGCTCGCGGTCGGGGTCAGCGGCGGAGTGCTGGCGCTGGAGCCCAATCCTCATGTCTACAAGGTGCTGGTCGCGAACGCCGGCCTCAACAAGCGCAAAACCAACATCCAGCCACTGATGTTTGCGGCTACTGCGGAAGATGCCGAAATGGAGTTCGAGTATTCCGATTCCGGTTTTTGCAACGGAGGATTGCACAAGGACATCAGCCCGTGGATACATGGACACTTTTTCAAATTGTGCGTACATGGCAGGAATCTGCTGCGCTATCTGGAGCGCGAGTATCCCGAAACCCTGAGCAGGATACGCTACGTGAAAATCGACACCGAAGGCTATGACCCGGATGTGGCGAGGTCCATTCACAGCCTGCTGGAACGCAACCGGCCTTACATCAAGACCGAGATCTACAAGCACCTGCCGAGCGCGCGGCGCGTGCAGTATTTGCGCGAGTTGCAGGCCCTGGGTTACCGCCTGCATAAATGGGAGAGCGAGGAAAATTACCGTGGCGAGGTCATATCGGAACGCGATGCGGACAAATGGCGTCATTACGACGTGTTCGCCGTGCCGTCCGCGGGCGGATGAGAGGCGCCAATGAACGACTGCCTGTTCTGCAAGATGGTGCGTGGAGAAATCCAGCCGCGCATGGTCATGGAAACCGACGAACTGATCGCCTTTCACGACATCAATCCGCAGGCGCCGACGCACATTCTGGTAGTGCCGCGCCGGCACATTGCCACGCTCAACGAAGTCGGCGACGCTGACGGACCATTGCTCGGCAAGCTGATGTTGGCCGCCCGCCACATTGCACAGGACCGGAAGCTCGCGGAATCCGGCTACCGACTGGTGATGAACTGCAACCGCGGCGCCGGGCAGACGGTGTTCCACATCCATCTGCATCTGCTCGGTGGGCGCCTCATGACCTGGCCGCCCGGTTGAGGCGGTATTTATCCGGAAGCTTCCACTGCGCCTGATCGGATTTATCGGGTCACCGCCTGCAGCGCCATGATGCGTGCCAGGGCGGGCGGATGCGAATCGTGGAACGCCGAATGCCAAGGGTCGGGCGTGAGCGTGGCGGCATTATCGCGATAAAGTTTCACCAGCGCGTGCGCCAGTGCACTGCCGTTCACCTGGCCGGCCGCATAGGCATCCGCCTGGAATTCATGCCGCCGTGACCACGCCGAGCTTGCGGGTTCCAGGAGCAGCAGGAACGGCGGCACCAGCAGCGTGAACAACAACAGCGCCATGTGCGCCGATGGTACCTGCGCACCCAGGCCCGTATAAAACCACGGCTGCGATGCGAGCCAGCCAAGCACCGCCAGTCCCGTTAGGCTAAACACGGCGCCCACTGCCAGCCGCTGGGCCAC
This sequence comes from Gammaproteobacteria bacterium, assembly GCA_018971365.1. Lineage (GTDB taxonomy): Bacteria > Pseudomonadota > Gammaproteobacteria > Natronospirales > REEB76 > REEB76. The sequence goes on from JAGXAZ010000033.1 coordinate 11,015, forward strand.
ATGATGCAGGCGAAAATGACCGAGCTCATGCGCGAGCACCGCCTCGATTTCCTCGGCAGTAAGCTTGTCCACGAGCGTGTCGAAAAACACGATGCGTTTGTGGCGGCCCAGGCCGGTGAAATACGCGTTGCCGTGCGCGGAGCGCGCCGAGCCGTCCATCACGAACACGCCGCGGCTGGTGAATCCGCAGCGCGTCACCAGCGCTTCAATGCGCTGTTTCAACTCGGCGTCAGCCAGCGGCGCGAATTTGTTGAACAGCGGCGCAATCAGCACCGGCCAGGCCCAAGTGATCAGCAGGCTGAATGCCAGCCACAGCAGCCACGCATACAACCACCACAGGCGGCCCGCGCGCTGCATGAGAAACAACACGGCGTACAGCAACGGTACGCCGAGCACCGCGCCGAGCAACAGCATCTTGAGGCGATCGAGCGCGTAAGTTTTGAGCGTGGTGCGATTGAAACCGAAGCGCACTTCAATGCCGAAAGTGGCGTAGGCGCCGAGCGGCAGTTCGAGCAGTGCGTTAATCAACACGTAACTGCCAATAACCGCGACACCGGCGGTGAGCGCATCCAGCCGCAGGTTGCGCCACACGCTGTCGAGCAGCGTCAGACCACCGCCCAGGGTCCAGAGCAGCGCCAACACCGGTTCGAGCGTCGTGCCCAGCAGGCTGAAGCGGCATTTGGCGACCGTGTAGTCCGCGGCTTTTTGATGCTGCTCAGGGCCAACGCTGGCCCGAAAGACCGCGGGTACGGTTCCCCGGTGGCGGTGCACGTGGCGGACCTGACGGCCTGTCAGCCATGCGCGCAGCGCCGCCGAAATCACCAGCGCGATGACGAAAATCACGGTGAGGGCGTGCATGTTCAGCCGGGAGAAAACGGGACGCGCATTGTACGCGAGCGTGCGGGTGGGCAGAATCGCCCTGCAGGGTTAGACTGAAGCCTGCGTGCAGACCGGGGCAGCGTCATGTCATTGAATGTCGCGAATCTGATTTGGCTGGATCTGGAAATGACCGGTCTGGATCCGGAACGCGACCGGATTCTCGAAATTGCCACGCTGGTTACCGACAAACAGCTGAACCTGCTGGCCGAGGGTCCGGTATTTGCGGTGCACCAGAGCGACGCGGTGCTCGCCGCCATGGGCGAGTGGTGTACCCACCAGCACGGGCGCTCGGGTCTGACCGCACGGGTGCGCGCCAGCCGCGTGAGTGAAGCCGAGGCTGAACGCGCGACCCTCGCGTTCCTGCGCCTGCATTTGCCGCCCAACGTTTCTCCCATGTGCGGCAACAGCATCTGTCAGGATCGGCGCTTCCTGGCGCACTACATGCCGGAGTTGGAAAGGTATTTCCATTACCGCAATCTGGATGTGAGTACGCTCAAGGAACTCGCAAAACGCTGGGCACCGGGCCTGGCGGAGGGCTTCAGCAAGGAATCCACCCATTTGGCGCTCGATGACATCCGCGATTCCGTGGCGGAACTCAGGTATTACCGTGAGCGTCTGCTGCGCCCGGAATTTCTGGGATCCTGAGCCTGACATGCAGGAGGTTCTGAACTTCGCGGACATCCGCGCCGCCGCGGCGCGCATCGCGGGGCAGGTGATTCGCACTCCGGTGTTGCGCTGTACGCCACTCGAAGCCGAACTGGATGCCCAGGTGTTTTGCAAGTGCGAAAACTTCCAGGAAATGGGCGCCTTCAAGATCCGCGGGGCGACAAATGCGGTGTTGTCGCTTTCGGCTGCGGCTGCCGCGCACGGCGTGGCCACCCATTCGTCCGGCAATCACGGTGCGGCGCTGGCGCTGGCCGCCAGGCGCCGCGGCATTCCCGCGTGGGTGGTCATGCCGGAAAACTCCAGTGCTTTCAAAAAACGCGCAGTAGCCGAGTACGGTGCACACATCATCTATTGTGAGCCGACCATGCAGGGCCGAGAAGCGGCGCTGGCGCGCTGCGCTGCGGAGACCGGTGCGGTGGTGGTGCATCCTTTCAACGATCCGGTCGTGATGGCCGGGCAGGGCACGGCCGCACTGGAATTGCACGAAGAAATCCCGGACCTGGATCTGGTTTTGACGCCGGTGGGAGGCGGCGGATTATTGTCCGGAACCGCGGTGGCGACACGCGCGCTGCGTCCGGCATGCAGGATTTTCGGCGCGGAACCGCTCGGCGCCGATGACGCGTGGCGTTCATTGCGCGCGGGTCACATTGAGCCGATGGCGCATCCGGATACCGTGTGTGACGGACTGCGCGCCACCATCGGACCGCTGACCTTTGCGGTGCTGCGCACGCATGTGGACGACATCGTGCGGGTTGCGGATGCGGACATCGTTGCCGTCATGCGCCTTGTTTGGGAGCGCATGAAAATCATCATCGAGCCTTCTGCGGCCGTGGTGCTGGCGGCGCTGGATACTACACCGGTGGCGGTGAAAGGACTGCGCGTTGGTGTTATCCTCAGCGGCGGCAATGTGGACTTGGATCATTTGCCCTGGTGAGGTAGCAATGCGCGGATTGCAAGCCGGTGTGGTGGCCCTGTTCGCGATCTGCGTTTGCGGCGCAACGCTCGCGGCCGCGCCGGGTGCCACGCCGCTGGACGTGCGCAATGTCATCACCGTGTCGGAATTCCATCAGACCGGCCTCGACATACTTTCACCTGACGAACTTCAGGCGTTTAACCGTTGGTTGAGCGCGACGCTGAATGCAAACGCCGCGCTTGAACCTGCCTCGATGAGTGCAACGTCCCCGGATGTGCGCGATCTGATGTCGGTCACCGAGTATCACCGCACCGGCATTGACAAGCTATCGCCTGTACAGCTCAAAGCCTTGAATGCCTGGCTGCATGCCTATGTGCGGGAGCGCGCGCAGACGCCCTCTGCGGGTGTGGTGCCGCCCTCCCTATCTTCGTCGAGTGCACCAACCGGCGTTTCCGCAGCGGCCGGTTTCGGTGCAGACACCATGGCGCCCAAGGAAAACCCGGCGACGCCGGAGCGCATCGAAACGCGCATTGCCGGCCGATTCACCGGCTGGACCGGCAATACGGTGTTCAAGCTGGAAAACGGTCAGGTGTGGAAACAAGCCGCTACCGGTTATTTCACCAACATTGAACTCGATCATCCGCAGGTGATCATCAAGAAACTGGGATTTGGATATCTGCTGACGCTGCCCGGCCACGGCGCCACGGTATTCGTGCGGCGCATCAAGTAAGGATCAGGCATTTGCAGCCAGCGCACGAGAATCTGCTCGCCGATCTGCGTCTCACGCTGCGCCCCGGAAAGCGGCAGGATGCCGACAATTTGCGCACCTTGGTGGGCGGTATTCTGCAAAGCTACGGCTTGCCGGACAGCGTGGCACGGGACGGCGATCTTGATGATGTCGCAGTCTGGTATGGAAACCGCCACGGGGTGTTTGAGGTGCTGGTAGACAGCAGCGGCGCGCTCGTGGGCTGTTGCGGTGTTTATGGGTGCAGCCAAACGGTGTGCGAGCTGCGGCGCCTGTACCTCGCCTACAAAGTGCGGCATCGTGGCCTCGGCCGCGTGCTCTTGCGCCGGGTGGTGGACTGGGCAAGGGCGCGGGGTTTTGAAACCATGGAAATGTTCACCGCATCGGTACTCAAAGAGGCGGTGCAACTCTACGAGCGCTTCGGTTTTGCGCGTCAGCTGCAGACCGCCGCTGGCCCTGCTGCCTGTGACTTGCATTTCAGTCTGCGACTGCGGAACTCCGGCAGATAATCAGTACGGCGTCTGCGCCGGGGGAGCAGGACTGCGGCTCGCACCGGTTTGTGCCTGGATGGCGCGGTCGAGCGCCTGTTTTTGCGCATTCACGGTGTTCTGCACCTGTTTGGCCTTGTTGACGTCATTGACGTAGGGCGCAAACACCGTGTGGCTCGCCGGTGGCGGCGCCTCCTGTGTCGTTTGCGTGCCGGCCCGCTGCGATGGGTGGTCCGGCCCACAGGCACAAAGAAACAACGCGAGCGCGCTTATTAATATCCCGCATAGCAGTGATTTCATATCTGTTTCCCCTCGCCGAAACTTTCAGTCTGGTAGCGAAAAAAGCGCAATGTCGGAGACCAATGAGTCACGCCCAACCCGGCCTTGCACATGAGTTGCGCATAGAACTCTCCGGGATCGGGAAGGCTGCTCCAGACCGCGGGTAAAAACGTGGCTCGGCGTTCGCCTTCCTGGACGATCACACCGTCGGTTCCGGGTCGCAGCGCATGCAGCAGCTCATCGCGGTTGTGCGCCGCGACCGGCTCGGTGTCGGAGAGTACCGAGATTTCGATATTCAGGTCCTCGAACTCCGCAGCCAGCAGTGGCGGAAAGCGCGGATCGTGACAGGCGGCCAGCTGTGCATTCTGCATGACGTCTGCGAGCAGTTCCTGTTTGGCGGCGAGATTGCCGATGCAACCGCGTAACGTGCCGCGGCGCTTCAACGTCACGAAGCTGGCGCGCACGGCGCGCAATACCGGATCGCCATTTTGGTGGCTGAACGCCGCGGGCTGGTCATTCAGGCTCTGCCGGATGCTGTGACGCGCTGCATCCAGCAGCGTGATACGTGTCGGCGCGCTAAGCGGCATGCAGGGCCCAGGCGCCGTACCCCACCACGCGCTGCCGGTCGCCGGCGGTGTCGCCGGAATTGCGCAGGTCCAGACGTTCAATGCGCAAGCCGCGGGTCTGCGCGACGCTCAACAGCCCGTTGATCGGGAAAGCGCCGCAGGCTTGCGCGTCGGGAATGGAAAATTGACGGGCTTCGATGCGCCGCGCCGTGTCCGCGTCGAGACGCTGCGCGGTTATGTAATCGTGATAGTGACTGAGATCCGAGCTGACGACGATGAGCGTTTCCCCGTCACCCCAGAGCGTGTCCAGCACCGCGGCTATTTCGCTGGTTTGCGCCCAGCCGACGACCAAGGGCACGAGTGTGAAGTTTTCCAGCAGGGTTTGCAGAAACGGCAGGTGCACTTCGAGGCTGTGTTCCTGCGCATGGGCGGCGGCG
>JAGXAZ010000034.1 GCA_018971365.1 Gammaproteobacteria bacterium
ATATTCTGGCGATCAACGGCCAGTTGGGGCCGCAGGGCGAGTGGATGGTGCCGGCCGGAGAGTATTTCGTGATGGGCGACAACCGCGGTAACAGTTTCGACAGCCGTTGGTGGGGGTTCGTCCCGGAAAGGAATATAGTCGGCAAGGCTTTTTTCGTGTGGATGAACTGGGATGCATTCCACGACTCCTCGCTCTGGCATCGTGTGGGTACCGTGATCCATTGAGGCGGAGCAATCCGAAGGCGCAAGCACCATTTCCGAGGAGACAGTGTTATGAAGACCAAGCGGCAACAAGGCGGCCTGACCCTGATCAGCTGGCTGATCATCCTGGCGCTGGCGGCATTTGCATTCTGGTTCTGCTTCAGCCTGTTCACGCTGTACTACCAGTACTTCGCCATCAGCGACGTGGTGAAGACTACGGCACAACAGGTCACCGCCGGCGAAACTCCCCTGCAGATCCAGCGCAGCATGGAAATGAAGTTCACCATCAACGGCGTTCAGGATCCCGCGCTCACGCCGGAGAAGATCGTCCACATTGCGGCCGCGCCGAGCGGCAATGCGTTGATTCTCACGCTGGATTACGAAGCGCGCACCAGTTTCATCGCCAACGTGTTCCTGGTAGTGCACTTCCACAAGACCTATCGGGCCACCCCACATTGAGTGATCCACTGTCACGCCTGAGTGCGGCCATCGGTTACCACTTTCACGACCCGCAGTGGCTGACGCAGGCTTTGACCCACCGCAGCCTGGGCAACGTCAACAATGAACGCCTCGAATTTCTGGGTGACGCGCTGTTGAACGCCGTGATCGCGAGCGAACTGTTTGCGCGCCACGCGGACCTCGACGAGGGCGCGATGTCCCGGCTGCGCGCCGCATGCGTGAATCAGGGCGCGCTGGTCGAGATCGCGGCCGGGCTGGATCTCGGTAGCTGCCTGCGCCTCGCCCCGGGTGAGGCCCGGAGCGGCGGATTGCAGCGCCAGTCCATCCAGGCCGATGCGCTGGAGGCGATCATCGGCGCGGTCTTTATGGACGGCGGCTGGGAAAGTGTGCGCAGCATGATTCGGCATCTGTTTGAAGCGCGCCTGGCGCGTTCGCCGGAACTTGCGGCGCTCAAGGACAGCAAGACGCAGTTGCAGGAGTTGCTGCAGGCGCGTGGCCTGCCCTTGCCGGTTTACGTACTGGAAAAGGTAAGTGGCCAGGATCATGCGCAGACTTTTCATGTCGCCTGCCGCCTGACATCGCCGGCGCTGAGCGCCAGCGGTACGGCGGGCAGCCGGCGCGGTGCCGAGCAGGAAGCGGCGGGCCGGGTTCTCGAGTTGATGCAAGGTGCCTGAAGTCGCTTTCCGTTGCGGCTACGTGGGGCTGGCCGGCCGTCCGAACGTGGGCAAGTCCACGCTGCTGAATGCACTGGTGGGCGCCAAAATCAGCGCGGTTACGCCGAAACCGCAGACCACGCGGCGCAGCATCCTGGGTATCCGCACCACGGTCGATGCGCAGATCATCCTTGTGGATACCCCCGGCCTACATCCGCAGCAACGGCATGCGATCAACCGTTACATGAATCAGGCTGCGCGCCGCGCGCTTGCCGAAGCCCAAAGGCTGCTGCTGGTGGTGGAAGCGGGACACTGGACCGGGGACGACGTGCACGCGCTGGAATACTGCAAAGCGCTGGGACATCCGTTGGCTGTGGCGGTCAACAAGATCGATCTGTGCCGGTCGCGTACGCAGCTGCTGCCGTTCCTCGATGCACTTGCCAAAAAGGCCGATTTCAAATTCATTGTGCCGGTGGCCGCGAACCGCGGTGAAAACCTGGCCGAGCTCGAAGCACAGATCAAAAACTTCCTGCCGGAACAGCCGGCATTGTTTGCAGCCGGGCAGGTGACTGATGCCGAGGATGAGCGGCGGGCGACGGAATGCATTCGCGAAAAGCTCATGCAGACGCTGGCGCAGGAATTGCCGTACGCGCTGGCCGTGGAACCCGGCGAATACCGCATGCAGGACGGGGTGCTGCGCATTGCCGCCACCATCTGGGTGGAGCGCGAGGGTCAGAAGGCCATTGTCATCGGCCGCCGGGGTGAGCGCCTGAAACGCGTCGGTCGCGAGGCACGCCTGGAACTGGAGCGTGTCACCGGTCGCAAGGTGTTTCTCAGCCTGTGGGTCAAGGTGCACGAGAACTGGACCGAAAACGCGCAGGCGCTGGAAAAATTCGGATTACCCGGGTCATGAAGAGCGCGGAGCGCGTGACGCTTACGCCGGCCTGCGTGTTGCACCATCATGAGTGGCGCGAAACCAGTCGCATAGTGGAAATATTCAGCCGCGACCACGGCCGGCTGGGCGCGGTGGCGCGCGGCGCGCGGCGTGCGCAGTCCCCTTGGCGGGCGGTGCTGCAGCCGTTTCGCCCGCTGTTGCTGTCCTGGACGGGTGGCGGAGATCTCGTGACCCTGATTGGCGCGGAAGCCGACGGCGCCGCCGTGCCGTTGCCCGGCTCGGAGTTGATGAGCGCGTACTACATGAACGAGTTGCTGTTATGCCTGTTGCCGCGCCATGATGCCCAGCCCGGCCTGTTCCGGCACTATGCCGAGGCGTTGGCGCGGCTGCGCCAGAGCGCGGCGCCGGCGCTGCGGATATTTGAAAAGCAGTTACTATCGGCGCTCGGCTACGGGTTGATGCTGGAGCGTGATGCGGCAAGCAATGAGCCGCTGCAGCCGGACGCGGTCTACAGCTATGAACTCGAGCGCGGTCCGGTGCGTATGATTTCCGCGAGCAGCGCGGCATTGCAAATCCCAGGTGCGGCGCTCGCGGCTTTGGCCCGGGAAGATCTTGCCCAACCCGGACAGTTGCAGCAGACCCGCGAGTTGCTGCAGGTCGCGCTGGAGCGGCTGCTGGGGAACCGGTCGTTGCGCACGCGCACGGTGGCGCGCGCGGTGGTGCGCAGCACCAGGAGCAGGTGAACGCAATGCGGGATGCCATCCGGCTGGGAGTCAACATCGATCACGTGGCGACGCTGCGCCAGGCGCGCGGCACGCGCTATCCCGATCCGGTGGAAGCCGCGCTGCTGGCGGAAAGCGCCGGCGCCGACAGCATCACCGTGCATTTGCGCGAGGACCGGCGGCATATCCAGGAACGCGATGTGCAACTGCTGCGGCAGGTGCTGCAAACGCGCATGAATCTCGAGATGGCGGCCACTGCCGAGATGCTCGCGTTCGCATGTGCCACGCGCCCCGAGGACTGCTGTCTGGTGCCGGAGCGTCGCCGGGAACTCACCACGGAAGGCGGCTTGCAGCTGCAGGCTCAGCGTCAAACCCTGACGCCGGTGTGTGCGCAGCTGGCGGAAGCGGGTATCAGGGTAGCGTTGTTCATCGATCCGCAGCCGGAACAGGTTGAAGTCGCCGCCCAGTTGCGGGTGCCGGCTGTGGAGCTGCATACCGGGCGCTACGCGGACGCGCCTGACGAGCGCGCGCAAGCGCAGGAGCTGCACCGTCTGCGTGCCGCGGCGCAACAGGCCGCACGGCTTGGCATCGAGGTGCACGCCGGCCACGGGCTCAACTATCACAACGTCATGCCGGTGGCCGCGATAGCCGAGATCGTGGAACTCAATATCGGTCATAGCATCATGGCGCGCGCACTCATGATCGGCCTGCCGGAAGCGGTGCGTGACATGCAGGGATTGATGCGCCAGGCGCGCGGCGCGTGATTTTCGGCATCGGTACGGATCTCGTCGAAGTGGCGCGTGTGCGTGCTGCGTGGGAGCGGTTTGGCGAGCACTTTGCCCGACGCCTGCTCATGCCCGAGGAACTACAGGGTTTCCGGCGCACGCGCGATCCGGTGCGGTTTCTGGCCACGCGCTTTGCCGCCAAGGAAGCCATCGTCAAGGCCCTGGGCACCGGCTTTCGCCACGGCATGTGGCTGCGTGATTCCGGTCACGTTCCGGATGAGCGCGGCAAGCCCTGCGTGATTTTTTCGGCGCGCGGATTGGCGTTGTGCCGGCGGCTGGGCGCGGGACCGGCCTACGTGAGCCTGAGCGACGAGGCCGGAATGGTGCTGGCGTTCGCGTTAATCATCAGGGCGGCAGCGCAGAACTGAGTTCGGATGGTTCGAGATACCGCAGGAGCGTGGTGACTTCGGCCGCGATCTGGGTGAGCAGCGGAGGCAGCGTGGATTCACCCGGCGGCGCGTGCAACTGTGCTTCGAGTTGCGCGCACAGGCCGCGCAGCCGGGGCAGGTGACAGAATGCTGCGGTGCCCTGCATTTTGTGCACCTGCTGCTGCAGCTTGCCGAGGTCACGTTGTTGCCAGGCGCGCTCCAGTGCCTGCCATTGTCCCGGCAGGTCTTCCGCAAGCATCTGGCGTAGCGCCGGACGCAATTCGGCAAGCGCGGTTTCCCTATCCACTGCGGGCGCGGTTTGCACGGGGCCGGTCGGTGTCGGCGGCGACAGCGCCAGACGGCCGATGGTTTCGGTCAGCTCCGCTTCGTCGAGGGGTTTCAGCAGCCAGCCCGAAAGTCCGGCCTCGGCCAGGGTTTGCGCCGAGGCCTCGGTGTGCGAGGCCGAAAGCGCGATGACCGGCACCGCGCGCGCGGGCCCGGAACGCAGGCACCGCGCCACCTGCCAGCCGTCCTGGTCCGGCATGTGCATGTCGAGCAGAATCAGGTCAAAGGCGTGTTTGCCCACGAGCTCAAGCAATTCTTGCCCGGATTTGGCCTCCAGTACCCGCGCACCGTATTTCTCGAGGAGTATGCGTTCCAGCAGCAGATTGATACGGTTGTCGTCCGCCACCAGGATGGTCAAGCCGTGTAACGACTGGATCGTATGGCTGTCTTGCGGATCGGATGCCGCGTAAGTGCCGGTAATCAGGTGCAGCAACTGCCGGTGCAGGCGGGTTTCACTCACGCATTTGGGCAGACAGGTGCCGCTAATGTGCCGACCGATGTCCGCCTGTACTTCGGCATCGATGGAATTCACCAGTGCCAGAACCGGCACACCGGTACCGGCCGACGACAACCGATCTTGGAGTTTCGCGGGTTCCTGCAACTCACTGTAGTTGAGCGACAAAATCACCGCCGCACAGGCGGACGCGTCGTGCTCCGTGCGCAGATGTACGTTGATCTGCTCCAGACTGCCGACGAGCGTGGGCTTCCAGCCGAGGCGTTCAAGTCGTGCGCACAGCGCGGCCGCGGCCTGGGGATTGGATTCATACACCAGCAGTGCGTTGTTGTCCGGCGGGCGCTCGGCGGGCGCGGCCGGGTGCGCCGGCGCAGCGGTTTCGCACGGCAGGCGCAGGCGCACGTGCAACTTGCTGCCTTGGCCGAAGGCGCTGCGGATGGTGAGCGATCCGCCCATCTGATCCACCAGCTTCTTGGTGATGTACAGGCCCAGTCCCGCACCGCCCTGCTGCCGATCACTGGCACCGTTCACCTGGTAAAACGGCTGAAACAACCGCCGCTGGTCCTGCTCGCGGATACCGATACCGGTATCCATCACCTCGATATCCACCTGCACGCTGCCCGCATCCGGCGCGGTGCTGCGCACGCGTACCACGATGCCGCCCACTTCGGTGAACTTGATGGCATTGGCCAGCAGATTTCCCAGTACGCGCGTGAGTTTGGCGCGATCGGCGAGCACGGTCTGGGTTTCGTTGCCGTCGGTATCCAGCACCATATCCAGGTGCTTGGCATAGGCGTCCATGGCATGAATCTGCAGTGCTTCTTCCAGCAGATCGCGCAGCGTGACGCGGCCCACCCGTACGTCGGATTCGCCCATTTCCAGGCGTGCGGCCAGCAGGATGTTGTCCAGCAGCATGAGCAGAATCTGCGCCGCCTGACGTATGGTGGCCAGGTAATTGCGCTGGCTGTCGTCGAGTGGCGTACGCGTGAGCAAATCGCTGAAGCCCAACACCGCGTTCATGGGCGTGCGGATCTCATGGCTCATGTTCGCCAGGAATTCGGTTTTCACGCGGCTGGCTTCAAGCGCGCGCTTGCGTGCCAGGTCCAGCTCGATACTCTTGATTTCAAATTCCTCCAGAGTGCCGCGCAAATCCGCGGTCGCCTGGTCCACCTGATCCTGCAATTCTTGCTGGGAGCGCTGGGCGTTGGCGGCCATTTGATTGATGTCGCGCTCCAGTTGCCCGAGTTCGCCGCCGGAGAGTTCCGGTGCGCGCGCGCCGTGCTCGCCGCCGCTGAAGCGCCGCACCACTGCGATCACCCGCGTGATAGGCGCGACCACGCTGCCGCTGATGACGAGCGCCAGCAGGATGCTGAGCGCCAGGAACACCAGCATGATCACGGCACCGTTGAGGATGATGCGCGCCTGGCGTTCGGCGAAGTGCACCTGCGAGAGCTGCACCGTCACTTTCCCCAGGACCGTGGCGGCCGCCGGATTTTTCCAATCTATGGATTGCGTGAACGTGAGCGAGCCCTCGAAGCCGGTCTCGGCACCGAGACGGCGGGCCAGGTCGGCCACCAGACCCCGACCGGACGGGGTCGGCGCGTTTACCTGCGCCAGGACCTGGCCTGTGTTATCAGTGATGGTCACGGAGTCAACGCCCTGTCCGCGTGCCACGCTCTGCGCGAGGATTTGCAATACCTGTGGGTTATGCGTAAGCACGCCATACAGGCTGGAGGAGGCAAGCTGGCTGGCGATGGCGTCACCCATAGCCACGCGCGAGGCCTCGAGATCATGTACACGGCTGCGGATGAAATAACCGCCCAGGATCACGCCCAGACTGATGGTCGGCAGCAGCGCCAGCAACAGCACGCGATTGCGGATACTCCAGTTGCGGATCATCTTTATCCTCGTCCAGGAATCAGGAGCGTATTGGACGCGTCGGCGTTGCGCACGCTATGGTTCCCGGCATGGCTTGCCGCGTATGGTGCGATTTTTTGGCACGGCGGTAAAGGCCAAACCAGACCGTGCGGCGTTTGCTACACTGGCTGCAGACTTCGCGGGGGTGCACATGAACATCCTGGCCTTCGATATCGAGACCATTCCGGATGTGGCGGCCGGGCGCCAGCTGTACGGCCTGGAGAGCCAGAGCGACGAGGACGTGGCGCGCGCCATGTTCCAGCAGCGCCGCCAGGAAACCGGTGCCAGCGAATTCCTGCCGCTGCACCTGCACCGGGTGGTGGCGATCTCTGTGGCGCAGCGCTACGCCGACGATTTCCGGGTGTGGTCGCTGGGAACGCCGCAGTCGGGTGAAGCCGAGATCATCACGCGCTTTTACGAAGGTATCGAGAAATTCACGCCCGACCTGGTGTCCTGGAACGGCGGCGGTTTCGATCTGCCGGTGCTGCACTACCGCGCGCTGCATCACGCCATTGCCGCGCCGCGCTATTGGGAGATCGGCGACGGTGAAAGCGGCTTTCGCTACAACAATTATCTGTCGCGCTTCCACTGGCGGCATACCGACCTCATGGACGTGCTCGCCGGCTTTCAAATGCGTGCGGCGGCGCCGCTGCATGAAGTCGCGCAGTTGTGCGGTCTGCCCGGCAAGCTCGGCATGCATGGCAGCCGGGTGTGGGACACGTATCTCGCCGGCGGGATTGACAGCATCCGCGATTACTGCGAGACCGACACGCTCAATACCTATCTTATATATCTGCGCTTCGAACGCATGCGTGGACGCATGGAAGCCGCGGGGTACCGGTCCGAATGCGGGCGCGTACGCGAGTACCTGGAGCGCGCCAACAAACCGCATCTCACCGAGTTTCTCAAGGTCTGGCAGGCGCAGGCCGATCCGGCGGCCGGCAACTGAGCCATGTGCACCGTCCGCGGCCGGCGCTGCGCAAGGGGCACACAGCAGATCCTGGGTTTCGCTCCCGCTGAGTCGCGTCCGTGAGCCTTGGCCCGCTGATGGTGGATGTTGCCGGTACCGGACTGGGTGCCGAAGATCGGGAGCTGCTGCAACATCCGTTGATTGGCGGCGTGATTCTGTTCACGCGCAATTATGCGGATCCCGGTCAACTCGGTGCCCTGGTCGCCGACATCCACGCGCTGCGCACGCCACCTTTGGTGGTCGCCGTGGATCAGGAAGGCGGGCGCGTGCAGCGTTTCCGCGATGGCTTCACGCGCCTGCCGCCGGCGCGGTTTTTCGGCGAAGTGTACGAGCGCGATCCCAGTGCCGCCCGCCGGCTGGCCGAGAGCAGCGCATGGGTGATGGCGGCGGAATTACGTGCCGCCGGCGTGGACCTGAGCTTCGCGCCGGTGCTGGACCTCGACTATGGACGCAGCGTGGTCATCGGCGACCGTGCGTTTCATCACACCCTCAAGGCGGTGGCTGAATTGGGACGCGCCTGGCTGCTGGGCATGCGGCGTGCCGGGATGGCCGCCACCGCCAAGCATTTCCCCGGCCACGGCGCGGTAAGCGGCGATTCGCATCATGTGCTGCCGGTGGATGAGCGAGAGCTGGATGAAATCCGGCGTCGTGATCTCTACCCGTACACGCAATTGATACGTCTCGAACTGCTGTCGGTCATGATGGCGCACGTGGTGTACCCGTCCGTGGACCGGATGCCGGCGAGCCTGTCGCGCCGCTGGATCGAGGGCGAATTGCGCCACCGGCTGGACTTCAAGGGTGCGGTATTTTGCGACGACCTCAGTATGCACGCTGCGGAAATCGCCGGCAGCCCGGTCGAGCGCGTGCGCGCGGCACTGACCGCCGGCTGCGACATGCTGCCGGTGTGCAACAACCGGGCCGCGGTGCAGGCGATACTCGGCGAATTGGGGACCAACAAGCATCCCATGAGTCAGTGGCGGCTGGCGCGCCTGCACGGCGGTGTGTCCATCGCGCTTGATGACCTGCACGCCAGCCGCGAGTGGCGCGAGACGCATGCCGAACTGGAACACCTGCAGACCGGCGCGGATTTCAAGCTCGAAACTTGAATGCAGCGCGGAATGCGATGCGCGCCGGCGGGCGATGAGTGCATCGCTCGCCGATCGCTATCCGCAGAGGCCGACGGTCCCCGATTCAGACTACGGCAATTGCCGCCAAAGCTGATCTGCGAAAATCAGCCCGTGATAGCTGACCGGCACCCCGGCAAAGTGCAGCGCCTCAGCCGTCCAGGTGTTGCAGGTGTGGAACGCATCGTAGGAGAGGCCCGAAGCGTAAAACTCGCTGCCGGGGTCCGGTCCCGGGGCGAGCGGTTCGGGCCGGCCTTGCGCATCGGTTTGCAGCGATGCGGCAAGGTAAGCATCGAGGCGCTCAAGGCCACTCGCGGTAACGGACACGGTCTGCAGTTGAACTTCAGGGCTGTAGCAGGCGCGCGGAGCTGTTGCGCAGCCCTCGACCAGTACCACGCTCTGCGAGGGGAACAGCGCGGCGATATCCATGCCGAATGTCGGATTGGACGCCATGTAGAACCTGCGGTTGCCCCAGCCGAACATGAGGTAGTGCGCATCGCGCGCGGGCTGCAGCAAGCGCGTGAGTGTCGGCCCCAGTTCCGCGCGTGACAGGATCAGGCCGGTGTGCCAGCCGGAGTCCAGTACCCAGATTTGGGCGCGTGTTGCGTTGGCTTGCGTTGCGACGTCCGACGGGCGAGACGCCGGTGCATTGACAGTACTCGGGGTTGCGCAGCCGGCGGTGAGCAGCAGACTGCAGGCAATCGCCGGAATCAGGCGTACGGCAGAATTCACATAACTGGTCGTAAGGCGAAACCGGTCATTTGGTGCGCGGCGTAACCAGCACCAGCGCGCCGAACATGGGGTTGTCGAAGTAATTCAGCTTGCCGGCATCCAGCCGCCGATCCTCCTTGAGCCGGTAGGGTTGGCATGCGGGAACATTGGCGAGCGCCGTCGGCGCCGCGGTCGCGCCCGGTGGCGTGCTGGCCGCAGGTGGGGCCGCGGAAGCAATCACATGTTTGGCCGGCGGTCCGCAATACACGAGATCCAGATCAAAGTGCAGGTATGGTCCGGTGGTGCTGAGTTTGGCAATGCCATACGCCGCAGTCGGGGAATTCACCGGCGCACTTTCGGCGGGAACCATGGACCCGGTGTTGGCAGCGAGCGTCGCTGCAGGCGGTGTACCCACGCGCACGAACAGGGCACTGGCGCGATCAATCGCAGGTTGCGCCCAGGCGCTACGCAGCAGCGGTTGGTATTCCGATGAGTGCTGCAGCTTTGCCCACACGGAATTCATGCGCCCGCTGGCAGCGGGTAACTGCATGTACGGCAGCGTACTGGCCGCCGGCTTGAGCGGCACCGCGGAGTTCCAATCGGGTGTACCGGGATCGGCCGGCCAGCTCTCCAGCACGCCCGCCTGTGGGTCGGTGTTCGCAAACACGATCACTTCCACGTTGTACCAGTTGGGCGCAGGGGCGGGCGGTGCCGGCGGCGCATCGGCAAGAACCAGCAGCGGCACGCCAACCAGCAACAGCGTGGCAAGCCGTGAAACGGTGCGCGGTAGGTTCACAGGATGATCCTGAATTTAGGCGTCAAGGCATTATATCCCGCGATCCCGATTGCGTTATCCGGTGTCAATCCGGGGCGCTGCGAGCCAGCGCCAACCAGAACGGCACGGCCTTATTCGAAGGCGTGACGGTGCTGATCCTGGCGCGGTTCTTCGGCATCGAACTGACGCTGGCGCAGCAGTTGACAGTAATGTTCGTGTGCATCCTCGGTGGTATCGGTACGGCCGGCGTACCGGCGGGCTCCTTGCCGGTGGTTGCCCTGATCTGCGACATGGTCGGAGTGCCGCCTGAAGGGATCGTGAAAAATTGGACGCTACCCTTTTCAACATGGAGCGGAACCCGGTGCGTGCGAAGATCGTCCCCAGGGCCGAGGATTATCCTGGGGCTAGCGCCGCAGGCCACTGTGGGATGAAGGACGATAGAGTACTGAGTAACATCCCAGCGTAGTGCAGGCGGTTCAAGAGTATGGGTGATTGGTCTGCGTGGCTCGCGGCGGGAGATGAACCTGATCAGCTGAAAATTATCCGGCGCAACGCAGATAAAGGGTTACCCTGTGGCTCGGTGAAATTCATTCATGGGCTTGAGAAACTGGTGGGGAGAGATTTGGCTTTTCGGCTCCCTGGACGACCGCGCAGAGAGCCAAAAAAAAGGGTAGCGCACCCCTTTTTTCTATTGCCGGCGGATTTGCGTTTTATGGATTTAAAGATTGTCCTGTTATCCGCGCAGGCGTGACCAAACGGATTTCAGGCTTCTGGACGGGTAGCGCGCGGTAAATCGTTTAAGGGTGAATGGATATTCTCCCGGCATATTGATGCCGGTTTCGGTAGTGAACGCAGCTTTGTAACCAGCAGCTATGACGAGATCGCAGATTTCGTTGTTCCAATCCCCATACGGATAACAAAAGTATTTAATCTGGCATCCGAACAAATCTTCGAGGATTTTCTTGCTCGCGAAGATTTCTTCGCGAGCTTGACTGCGTGGAATGCGTGTAAGGAACGGATGGGTGAGCGTGTGCGATCCAATTTCATGGCCCGCCGCCAGCCACTCACGTACCTGGGAGGCGTCCATCAGTTCCTCTTGTGCCTCGCCGCTACCCACATCCCATTGATTGGTTTTTCCTATGCAACCGACCACGAGAAAATGAAGTGCGCGGAAGCCATTTTCCGCTAGCGTTCGCAAGCCATGACGCAGGACGCTGGCATACCCGTCGTCAAAGGTAAGCGCGATGTGGCGCTGTATAGCATTCCCGACCGGAAATATTTCTGCCAGCGGTGGAGTGGTGAAACCGTCTGCCCGCAATTCTGCCATCTGCCGTTCAAATAATTTTTCGCTCAGGTAAAGTCCCTTGATACGGACGCCACGCGGGCGCGGGCCCAGTTTGTGATAAGTCAGAACCGGTGTTCCTGTTTGGAACATTTCCCGGTAGGGTCTCAACGAATGGTAATAATTGAGCATGACTAATCCGTTAGGTTGTGGTGGCCTGAGATGGAGTGATCTTTGTAGTGGCAATCGTGGGCCACAAGATCGAATGATAGATTTCCAGCACCTGCCGTGTGGTCACGGCAATCGAAAGCCGCCGCTCGATTTTATTGTGTAGCTCCAGACGTTGTCGCTCATCCAGGCGTGGCGTTTCGGCCCAGGTATGCATGGCCAGCGCCAGTTCCTCAACGTTGTCAGGCGGGATCAACTGACCATAGCCTCCCACCTGAAACGCTTCGGGAAGGCCATCGAGTGCCGAGGCGATGACGGGTTTGCCACAAGCATGCGCTTCGCAGACCACTAATCCGAACGCCTCAGTGCCGACTACAGGATGCACCAGACAATCGATGGCATTCATGGCCGACGGCATGTCACGGTAATACGGCACAAGTTTTGCTTTTGCGGTTAGACCGTATCGTCGAATGTCGTTTTCCAGGTCGGGTTGTAGATTGCCGCGCCCGATGATCAAAAAGCGCGCGTCCGGAACATACTCGTGAATCCATGCGGCTGCCCGCAGGAATTCGCGCTGACCCTTGCCACGTGGATAGTCGTAACCGCCCACCACTGCAAAAGCAAAATGTTGCGGTGCCAGGCCCCAGTTACGGCGTAACTCCTGTGCATCGAAAGGCCGAAAACTTACGGTGTCGATGCCACAATACACTACGTTGATTTTGGAATGGTCACCGAATAATGGCGGGCGCGCTTGGCGTTTCGGGTCCCGAGATGCTGGTTCATACACACCTTCGCGGAGGATCTTTGCCGTGAAATTTGATACGGCGATGAACGCGTCAGATTGGTGCAGTAAGAACCAGCGGCTTGTCCATGAATGGAGGCTTTTGGCTAAGTGTCGCGTCACCACAATTTTCGGACGTATGCCGGATAACTTTGCTGCCAGTATCGCTGGCCAGATGTCACGTCCGTGATGAGCATGGAGTATCTGGATGCGCTCACGTTTGATGAGCCCTGCCACACTGAATATGAAACGCAATTTTGCCAGTCCAGGGGGCGGGATGGCGTGAAACGGCAGGCCACAATCGCGGGCAATCTTGGAAAACTCACGCGCGAACGGCCCAGCGATCCAGACGTCGTGACCCAGCTGACGCAGGCCTTGCGCAAGTCTTACGCACTGGTCGTCGGTACCGCCACCTGTGAGCAGTGAATTCAAATGCAGAATGCGCAATGGATTCGCCGAGTCAGTTGGAATTGGCATGGATGTTCTCGCGATTACATGACAGCTGAAGCACTGAGTCGGACCTGTGATGGAATAAATTCACTGTATTTGGGTTTAGAAATTCGTATGCCAGCCCACCATGGCCCTGACTGGCCCCGGGATTTCGGACGAACTGCAAGTTTAGTGTTTGGCATATTATGCCGCCTGTTGATGTGCCTGGAATCGCTCTAGGAAATAGGCTGAGGCGGGCGGCTGATACCCCAGACGACTGTGAGGCCGGATCTCGTTGTAGATCCGGCGCCATTCCTACATGCGGATCGTGGCCTCCTCGAGGCTACGGAGCTTGTCCGCGACCAGCTTCTTCAGCCGGGCATTCTCCTGCTGCAAGCGCTTCAGCTCCGCCACCTGCGACACTTCCATGCCTTCAAACCGCCGGCGCCATACGTAGAGCGTCTGTTCCGACGCCCCATACTTGCGGGCCGTTGTCGGTACCCCGTGTCCCGCGACTTCGCCCAGAATGCGGACGATCTGTCCTTCCGAAAATCGCTTCTTCGTTGCCGAGAGCGGCGATGCGTATGAGCGGATGATCGTGAATCAAGCCGCGGCTTTGCGCGCCAGCGTCTCCAGCAACACCTGCACCGAGTTGATGCGCTGCTCGGGGTCGTTCAGGTCCATGAGTAAACGCAGGCGGTTACCGCCGTCCAGTTTGTAGTGCTGCGGCTGTTGCTGAATTAACCGGATGACGGTATCGGGGTCCACGTTGGGCCGGTCGTTGAACAGCAGGCGGCCGCCCTTGGGACCGGCTTCGATTTTGCGCACGCCGAGAGGCGCGGCACGCAGTTTCAGCTCCGCGATGCGGAACAGGGTCTTGGTGGGCAGCGGCAGCAGGCCGAAGCGATCAATCATTTCCACCTGCAATTCGTGCAATTCATCGTCGGTCTGACAGTCCGCTATGCGCTTGTAGAGCGTCAGGCGCAACTGCACGTCGGCGATGTAATCCGCGGGCAGCAGCGCCGGCAGGCGCAGATCAATTTCCGGCCCGTGTTCGGGAGGCGCGTCCAGGTCTGCCTGTTTGCCGGCCTTGAGCGCGCGCACCGCACGTTCCAGGAGTTCGGTGTAGAGCGTGAATCCGACTTCGTGGATCTGGCCGCTTTGCTCTTCGCCCAGCAGCTCGCCGGCGCCGCGGATTTCGAGATCGTGGGTGGCGAGGGTAAAGCCCGCGCCGAGTTCCTCGAGCGATTCGATGGCTTCCAGGCGCTTGACAGCGTCGGCCGTCATCAGGTTACGCGGCGGCACGATCAGATAGGCATAGGCTCGATGGTGTGAACGACCCACGCGGCCGCGCAACTGGTGCAACTGCGCCAGGCCGAACTTGTCGGCGCGCTCGATCACCATGGTGTTGGCGGTCGGCACGTCTATGCCGCTTTCAATGATGGTGGTGCACACCAGCACGTTGAAGCGTCGGTGATAGAAATCCAGCATTACCTGCTCAAGTTCGCGCTCGTGCATCTGCCCGTGGGCGATGCGTACCTCGGCGTCCGGCACCAGTTTCGCGAGCCGGGCGGCAGCGCGTTCGATGGTGTCCACGCTGTTGTGCACGAAATACACTTGGCCGCCGCGCTTGATTTCGCGCAGGCAGGCTTCCTGCACCAGCGCATCCTGCCATTCGCTGACGAAAGTCTTGACCGCGAGGCGTTCCTCGGGCGGTGTGGCGATGATGGACAGGTCGCGCAGTCCCGCGAGCGACATGTTGAGGGTGCGCGGGATGGGCGTGGCGGTGAGCGTCAGGAGGTCCACCTCGGCGCGCAGTTGCTTGAGTTTTTCCTTGTGGCGTACGCCGAAGCGGTGCTCTTCGTCCACGATCACCAGGCCCAGGTCCTTGAACTTGAGCTCGTCACGCAGCAGCGCATGCGTGCCGATGACGATGTCCACTTTGCCGTCGGCCAGATCCTTTACCACGGCATTCTGCTGCTTGCCGGTGCGGAAGCGCGACAGTGTTTCGATGCGCACCGGCCAGGCCGCGAAACGGTCGCGGAA
>JAGXAZ010000035.1 GCA_018971365.1 Gammaproteobacteria bacterium
CAACGCGGGTAGAGCTATACGGCACGCCTACGCTGCTCATGCACGGCGACATATTGTGCACCGACGACCTGCAATACCAGGCATTCCGCCGTCAGGTGCGCGATCCTGCGTGGCAGAAAGCGTTCCTCGCCAAACCGCCTACGGAACGGCGCGCAATTGCCAAACAGGCACGTGCCTATAGCCAGATTCAGACGGCATCCAAACCCGATTACCTGATGGATGTGAACCAGCGGGAAGTCGAGCGCGTGATGCTGGAGCATCAGGTCACGCGCCTGATCCATGGCCACACCCACCGCCCCGCCGTGCACCGCTTTAGCACCCGCGGCCGAGACCTGACCCGCATCGTATTGGGAGATTGGTACACGCAATCAAGCGTGCTGCGGGCCGAGCCTGGTACGCTCAGACTGCAGGACACACGCTGCCCGACCACAACAGTTTAGACTTTGGCGTAAGTCCGTCTTGCCAATGCGATTCAATTCATGAGTTGGAAAGAACCGTAAAGTCCTGCTGCGCCGATAAAAGAATCAGCTGTCACTTGCACGATGAAAACGACCATGCTAACAACAAGCGCCACAACCGGGGTTTTACAACAACTTGCGAATAGTCCTGAAACAAGCCCATAAGCAAGACCAGAGCACAACACGTACGTAAGTTCCGTCCACCGAAGCTGCGGACGTTGCGGAGAAAGCAGACTGCCGACAGTCCACCAGGTGACCCACAGGCACACAATCAGCAATATTCCGATTACCAGATTCGAATAATTCACCACGATATTGCGCAACCTATTCCACAGCAGTGCCAGAGCAACCCACGCTGTCATCACCAGCGCCCGACTGATCATGGAATAAAGCCGCTCCCCCACCCCTAGCGGTTTATTCGCCCACATAACGCTGGAAAAAAAAGCGTAAATCGTAAACAGCGACAGACCAACAGCGCCGATCCATAAGACGCCCCTTACTGATTTCTGGGAAGATTTTTCAGAATCGTTTGCCATTTTGTTGTCTTCGGTTGGGTTTGAAACAACATTTGTCAACCCATTGGTGCACCGCTATGGAAGCGGAATTCCTGGTCGGGAGACTCAATCAGCTCCTGTTCCGCTTCCGCAATCACGGTGGCACGCCCATAAACCGCATCACCGCCGTAGCGCTGCGCCAAACCGAAATACAACGAGCGATGCCTGGCCTCCGCGGCGGCCAGACCGCAATAAAACTCGGCGAGCTCGTCATCCAATAGCGGAGCAAGTACGGCAAAACGTTCACAGGAGCGTGCTTCGATAAACGCGCCCACCAGCAGCAAATCCGCCAGCCGCTCAGGTTCATGTTTGCGCACATGGCGGCGCAGTCCTGCGGCATAACGCGCAGCGCTCAAGGGCCGGAGCGCGATGCCACGCCGGCGCATAAGACGTCTCACCTGTTCAAAATGCCGCAGTTCCTCGCGCGCGAGACGCGACAGCGGCTCCTGCAGTTCCGGATAACGGTCGCCGTACTGAAACATGAGACTGAACGCCGTCGCCGCGGCCTTTTTTTCGCAATTGGCATGGTCGAGCAGCAGCAGATCCTGCTGGCGTGGCACCGCATCCAACCACGCACGCGGCGTAGGGCAAGCCAACAGGTGACCGGCCGCTAGCGCGTCGTGGTGCAAGCGCCACTCATGCAGCTGCGGCTTCACCGGATTTGAAGGCGATCACCAGATCCATCACGTTCGTGCCGGTCGGACCGGTATAAACGAGGTCGCCGCTGGCTTCCAGGAAATTGCCGGCGTCGGCGCGCGCCAGACAGTCGGCCGCATCGAATCCCCCCTCGCAGCCCCGCTGCAGGGTGCCGCCATCCACAAGTGCCCCGGCGTCATTGGAGTTGCCGTCGGTGCCGTCGGTGCCAACCGCGAGCATGTGGATGTCCCTGCGACCCGCCAATCTGCGCGCCGCGGCCAGCGCCAGCATCTGGTTACGGCCGCCGCGTCCTGGATGTTCCGGCAGGTGCACCACGGTTTCTCCGCCCCAGATGTGCAGACCCGGCTCGGCATGCAGCAGGAATTCGGCGATCCTTTCGCCGCAGACCGCCGCATCTCCGGCGGGAAGATCCGCGTGCACACACGCGCGATCGCCCGCCCCGGCTGCGGCCTCCCGCACCGCCCGGCGTGCCTGCCCGTTGGTCGCGAGCATATGCACCGACACGTTCCCGGCCTCAACCTGCGGCAACGGCCATTGCGGATTCAGGTTCGCGAACTGCTCGGGCAATGCCGGCAAGGTTCCGGCCAGCGGCGGCAACAGCAGGCCCGAGCCGATATGCTCCGGCACATCGTGGGGAACATCTGAGATCAGCAACAAGTCGGTGCGGCGTCCGCCGAGATCCGCGAGCAGCCGGCCACCCTTGATCCGGGAAAACGCGGAACGCACGCGGTTGACGGCATCAATCGGCAGACCGCTGGCCAGCAACCAGCGGGAAAGCATGCGCAGATTTGCGAGCGAGATTCCCGCCATCGGCACCTCCGCCAGACTGGATGCGCCGCCGGAAACCAGAAACAGAAAATGTGCATCCGCCGGTGCGCTCGCGAGGAACAGGCGCAGCGCATTGCCGGCCGCCAGACTGTGTTCATCGGGCAGCGGATGGCCGGCTTCCAGCAGCACGATGCGCGTGTCGCGATACACCGGCGAGTCCTGGTGCCCATAGCGCGTAATCACCAGGCCGGAGGTGAGCTGACTGCCGACCGCATCCAGCGCGCCCGCGGTCATGGAATCCGCGGCTTTGCCTATGGCCACCAGATACAGCGGCGCGGAGAACTGCCGTCCGCGCAGTGCCGCGTACACACAACAGCGGCCATTCACGGCGGCCAAGCCGCTTTGGAACAGGTGCAACAGAAACTGGCGGCGATCCATGCGTACCTCGGAAAGACCCGGCACCTTCAGGAGACGTTGTACATTCCGATGACCTGGCGATCGTCACGCACGCGCTTCTGCTTGGCCTCGTCGGAGCGCTCCCGCGCGAGCGTCGCCAGATAATCGCCGGTCACGTCGCCGGTGACGTATTCGCCGGAAAACACCGAGGTATCGAAGCGCTGGATCTTGGGATTGCCGCGCCGCACCGCGTCAATCAGATCGTCGAGGTTCTGGTAAATGAGCCGGTCGGCGCCGATGAACTCCGCCACCTGCTGCTCGCTGCGGTCGTGTGCGATCAACTCGCTCACCGTCGGCATGTCGATGCCGTACACGTTGGGGAACCGTACCGGCGGTGCCGCCGAGGCGAAATACACCTTGTGGGCGCCGGCTTCGCGCGCCATGTTGATGATCTGCTGCGACGTGGTGCCGCGCACGATGGAATCGTCCACCAGTAGCACGTTCTTGCCGCTGAATTCCAGGTCAATGGCATTCAATTTCTGGTGCACCGACTGGTTGCGCTGCTTCTGGCCGGGCATGATGAAGGTACGGCCAATATAACGGTTCTTGATGAAACCCTCGCGGTATTTGAGTCCCAGCACGTTGGCGAGCTGCAAGGCACTGGTGCGACTGGTGTCGGGGATCGGGATCACCACGTCAATATCGTGCTGCGGCCATTCACGCTGGATTTTTTCGGCGAGCTTGTCGCCCATGCGCATACGCGCCTTGTAGACCGAGATGTCATCCATGATGGAGTCCGGGCGTGCGAAATACACGTATTCGAAAATGCATGGCGAATACAGCGCTTTCTCCGCGCACTGCTGCGTATGCAATATGCCGTGACGGTCGATGACCACGGCCTCTCCCGGCGCCACGTCGCGTACCAGCTCGAAGCCGCACACGTCCAGCGCCACCGACTCCGACGCGATCATGTACTCGGTGCCCTTGTCGGTGATGCGCTGGCCGAAGACCAGGGGACGGATGCCGAAGGGATCGCGGAAGCCGACGATGCCGTAGCCGGCAATCAGGCCGATGTTGGCGTAACCGCCGCGGCAGCGGCGGTGCACCGCGGCCACCGCCTTGAAGATGTCGCGCTCGTCCACCTCCAGTCCGCCGGTACGCTGCAACTCGTGGGCAAACACGTTGAGCAGGATTTCCGAGTCCGATTCGGTGTTCAGGTGGCGCCGGTCCTCACGGAACAGCATGTCCTTGAGAGCGCGTGCATTGGTGAGGTTGCCGTTGTGGCCGAGCGCAATGCCGTAGGGGGAATTGGTGTAGAACGGCTGGGCCTCGGCGGAACTGGAGCAGCCCGCCGTGGGATAGCGCACGTGGCCCAAGCCCAAGCTGCCGCGCAACCTTAACATGTGGCGCTGGTGGAACACGTCGCGCACCAGGCCGCTGCTCTTGCGCAGGTACAGGCGGTCGCCGTCGCAGGTCATCATGCCGGCCGCGTCCTGGCCGCGATGCTGCAGCACAATCAGCGCGTCATAAAGCAGCTGATTGACATCGCTGTGCCCCACGACTCCGACGATCCCGCACATCGCGCGCCTCGCTAGTGTTTATGCCTGGGTTCGACCACGGCTTTCAGGCCTGACATCATCTCATCCGCCACCGGTTGCGGCAGCAGCGCACGCATCCAGCCGGCGGCACCCTGCGCATAGGGAATCAGCCGCGACTCGTGCCACCAATGGTCCTTCGGCAACGTAGTGAAGCCCGCCACAATCACCAGCATGGCCACGATCACCACGCCGCGCACCAGGCCGAAGATTACGCCCAGTGTGCGATCGCTGGCGCTCGCGCCAGTGTGCGCCATGAGCTTGCCGAGCACCAGATTGATGAGCATGCCGATGATCAGAATCGCCACAAACAGGATCACGAAACCCACGAGCATGCGCACCGAAGGGTTGTGAACCACCTTGAAGGCGTCGCCGACCTGCGATCCAAACCGCAACGCCACCCAGAACGCCACGATCCAGGTGATCAGCGACACCACCTCACGCAGGAAACCGCGCCACAGACTGATGACGGCCGAGACTACGATGATGAAAATGATGAGGTAGTCAGCCCAGTTCATGCGCGCCTTGGCTGCCCGGCGTACTGCCTCGAAAACGGGGTGACATTCTAACAGAGGCGGATGCCGCGCGCCTTCAGCTGTTCGGCACCACCTCGGCCCGGCCACCGAAGGCACGCGCCACTCCGGACACCACACGCTCCGCCGCCGCCCGGTCGGCATAGGGACCGACACGCACGCGATAATAAGTGCGCCCGTTTTTGCGGTAGCGGCTTACGTAAGCGTGATAGCCGCGTTTCGCAAGCTTGCGCTCAACCGCAAGTGCGTTGCGCTCATTGGCATAGCTGCCTGCCTGCACGACCCACTTGCCGTGTGCCGCCGCGTGTGCTGCCGGAGCCGGTGTCACCGCCGGCGTGGAAGGTTTGGTTGCCACCGGCTGTCGCGCCACCGGCATCGCCGCTTGCGGCATCGCTGAAGCGGGGGCCGGTTGCGCGGCGGGTGTCGCAGGCCGGGTGCCGGCCTCTGCCGGACCATTCAGCGGCATGTGATAGGCGCTCTCCGCAGCCGGCGCGGACGTAGCCTGCGGTAAAGCCAGTTGCCGGGTCACCGTGGTGTTCGGCGCCGAACCGCCCTTCAGCACCCAAGGGATGATGATGATCGCCAGAATCACCAGCACCGCGGCGCCGATCAGGCGCTCTTTCAATCCGATCAGCATGTCCTTGTCTCCCCTGCGGCGTAGCTGCCGCTTCAGGCCACATTGGTAACCGATTCGCGCAAAATGCGCAAGATTGCGCTGACGGTTTGAAACGAACCGAAAATCACGATGCGGTCGCCGCGCGCGGCATCGGCGCGGGCCGCCTGCCAAGCGTCAATGACCGAAGCATGTGCATGCAATCGCGCCCGCGGCAGCGCACTGCGCACGTGCGCAGCAAGTTCCGCCGCGGCCTGCCCGCGCGGTCCGCCGAGCCCCCCCAGATGCCAGGAATCAATGCGTTCGCCCAATGCCTGGGCGACGGCACCGGCCGCCTTGTCCCGGTACATGCCGACCACCGCGATGGTACGCCCGCTAGTGCGCGTAGCATCCAGATTGGACGCCAGCACGCGCGCGGCGTCCTGGTTGTGCGCGACATCGAAGATCAACTCGACTTCGCCCGGCACGCGCTCAAAACGTGCGCTGATCCTGGCCTGCCGCAATCCCTGGCGGATTGCGGCTTCGCTCACCGCGAGTTCCGTGTGTACCGCCTGCAATAAGGCGATTGAGCTTGCGGCATTGTCATATTGGATGCGGCCTGTCATGGCCGGGGGCGGCAGAGCCCGGATGCGCGTTGCGCCGTTCTGCCAGTCCCAGCCGCCGCGGCTTGCGCGCCAGTCGAAATCCCGGCCAAGCACCTGCAGATCGGCGCCGAATTGTCGTGCCGTCTGCAACAAACGCCGGGGTGGGTCGCGGTCGCCGCAAATCGCGGGCCGGCCGCGGCGGTAAATGCCGGCCTTCTCGTAACCGATGCTGTCGCGGTCCGGGCCCAACCATTCCTGGTGGTCCAGGCCAACGGAAACCACGAGTGCGCCCAGCGGGTCCACCGCGTTGACCGCATCCAGCCGACCTCCCATGCCCACTTCCAGCACGGCCATGTCAATGCCGCGATTGCGGAAAATATCCAGTGCCGCCAAGGTTCCGAATTCAAAATAGGTGAGGCTGGTTGTGCCGCGTGCAGTGTCCACACGTGCGAATGATTCACACAGCTCGGCATCCGTGACTTGCCTGCCACCGATGCTGACACGCTCGTTGTAACGCAGCAGATGCGGCGAAGTGTAGGCGCCGACTTGGTAGCCCTGGGCGCGCAACATGGCGTCCAGAAACGCCACGCACGAGCCCTTGCCGTTGGTGCCGCCTACGGTCAGCACTTTGTACGCCGGCCGTTCCAGCTGCATCGCCTTGAGCACGCGCTGCACGCGCTCCAGACCCAAGTCAATCGGATTGGGGTGCAACTGCTCCTGCCACGCGAGCCAGTCTTGAAGCGTTGAGAAACGCATGCTCTAATTTTACAAAGCAGTACTCATGAGCGTTACGAGTGAGGGGTGAGGAGTCAGGAGTGAGGCGTAAGCAGAGACTGATAAACCCTGTACTATTGTTTTAGCCCTTACCCCTCACGCCTCACTTCCTCACTCTCTTTCGGCGCCGGTTGACGCGTAAGCATCGCCAGCAGTGCCGCGAGCTTATCGCGCATTTCGCGCCGGTCCACGATCATGTCGATGGCGCCGTGTTCCAGCAGGAATTCGCTGCGCTGAAAGCCCTCGGGCAGGGTCTCGCGCACCGTCTGCTCGATGACGCGCGGACCGGCAAAACCGATGAGCGCCTTGGGTTCGGCCACGTTCACATCCCCAAGCATGGCGAGCGAGGCCGACACGCCGCCGGTCGTGGGGTCGGTCATCACCGAGATGAACGGAATGCCTTGGCGCGAAAGCCGTGCCAGTGCGGCCGAGGTCTTGGCCATCTGCATCAGCGAAATCAACGCCTCCTGCATGCGCGCACCGCCGCTCGCCGAGAAACACACCAGCGGTACCTTGTCTTCGATGGCGGCGTCCACGGCGCGCACGAAGCGCTCGCCCACCACCGCACCCATGGAGCCGCCCATGAACTTGAATTCAAACGCACACGCGACGATGCGCATGCCCTTGAGCCGGCCCTTCATCGCCACCAGCGCGTCCTTCTCGTTGGTGGCCTTTTGCGCGAACTGCAGGCGGTCCTTGTATTTCTTGCTGTCGCGAAAGCGCAGGATGTCCACCGGCTCGACACCCGCGCCGATTTCCACTCCCGAGCCGGAATCCAGGAACAGGTCCAGGCGCTGGCGCGCCGTGAGCCGCATGTGGTGACCGCACTTGGGACAGACGAACAGGTTGCGTTCCAGCTCGGCCCGGTACAGCACCGAGTTGCATTCCTCGCATTTGCTCCACAGGCCTTCGGGGATGCCGCGCCGCGCCGGCCGCGCTTCCTCGGTCTTGACCCCGGATGGAACGAGCTTCTTGAACCAGTTCATGCCTGAATTTGCTCCGCAGCCAATGCAGAATGAAACCTATACGCGTGCCGCATCCATGGCCTGGCGCAACTCGCTCACGAATGCGCCCACCTGCGTCAGCAGCTCCGCGCGCCGGTGCCCGAATTGCGCCACCCGATCCACGATGGCGCTGCCGACCACGACCGCATCCGCCACGCCCGCCAGTTGCGCCGCGGTGCGCGCGTCGCGCACGCCAAAACCCACGCCCACCGGCAGCCGCGTCGCGCGCCGCACCACTTCCAACCGTCGACGCACCTCGGCGACGTCCAGGTTGGCGGCGCCGGTCACGCCCTTGAGCGTCACATAATAAACGAAGCCCGCCGCAGTTTCGCAGATGCGCTGCAGGCGCGCCGCGTCGGTGGTGGGCGCAAGCAGAAACACCGGATCTATCCCGCGGGCGCGCAGCAGCCCGGCCAGCGGGGACGCCTCCTCCGGAGGCATGTCCACGGTGAGCACGCCGTCCACCCCGGCTTCAGCCGTGGCGGCGGCGAAGGCCTCGGTGCCGAACGCTTCCACCGGATTGAGATAGCCCATGAGCACGACAGGTGTGCGCGTGTCTTTGTGGCGGAATTCGCGCACCATGGCGAGCACGTCAGCCAAGGTGGTACCGTGTCTGAGCGCACGCTCACAGGCGCGCTGAATAACCGGACCGTCCGCCATGGGATCGGAAAACGGCACACCCAGCTCCAGCACGTCGGCGCCGGCTTTAACCAGCACGTGCATCAACGGCACACTCGCCGACTTGTCCGGATCGCCGGCGGTGATGTACGGCACCAAGGCCGTACGTCCGGCACGCCGCAACTCCGCGAAACGCTCTGCCAGCCGGCTCACAGCTCGATGCCCTGGTGACTGGCGACGGTGTGGATGTCCTTGTCGCCGCGGCCCGAGAGATTCACGACCAGAAATTGCTGCGGCGGCATGTGCGGCGCCAGCTGCATGGCGTAGGCCAGCGCGTGCGCCGATTCCAGCGCCGGCATGATGCCTTCATGGCGCGTGAGGGCATGGAATGCCTGCAAGGCCTGGACATCGGTTACCGTGTCGTAGCTGACGCGACCGATATCCTTCAGCCACGCATGCTCGGGCCCGACACCGGGATAATCGAGGCCGGCCGAAATCGAATGCGTTTCGCGGATCTGGCCGGCGGCGTCTTCCAACAGATACGTGCGATTGCCGTGCAGCACGCCGCTGCGCCCGGCGCTCAGCGACGCGGCATGCTTGCCGCTGGCCAGCCCCTCGCCGCCGGCCTCGACACCATAAAGTTTCACATCGTCATCCAGAAACGCGTGGAACAGGCCGATGGCGTTGGAACCGCCGCCCACACAGGCCACCAGCGCGTCCGGCAGCCGGCCCTCGGTGCTCAGCGCCTGCCGTCGTGTTTCCTCGCCGATGCACGCGTGGAAATCACGCACCATCATCGGGTAGGGGTGCGGCCCGGCCACGGTGCCGATCACGTAAAACGTGCTGTCCACATTCGCCACCCAGTCGCGCATCGCTTCGTTGAGCGCGTCCTTGAGCGTGCGCGAACCGGACGTCACCGGCACCACCCTGGCACCCAGCAATTTCATGCGGTACACGTTGATCGCCTGGCGGCGCATGTCCTCCTCGCCCATGTACACCACGCACTCGAAGCCGAAGCGCGCGGCCACGGTAGCGGTGGCGACGCCGTGCTGGCCGGCGCCGGTTTCCGCGATCAAGCGCGTCTTGCGCATGCGTTTGGCCAGCAACGCCTGACCCAGGGCATTGTTGATCTTGTGCGCGCCGGTGTGGTCCAGATCCTCGCGCTTGAGATAAATGCGCGCACCCCGGCATTCGGCCGTCAGGCGCTGCGCGAGATACAACGGCGAAGGCCGGCCGACAAAATCACGCAGGTCACGCTGCAGTTCAGTCTGAAATTCCGCATCGCGCCGGTACTTTTCATAGGCCAGGCGCAACTCTTCGACCGGACCCATAAGGGTTTCGGCAACGAAGCGCCCGCCATAGGCACCAAAATGCCCGTTGGCATCCGGCACGCGGCGCAGCGATTCGCGGAACGATGCGGTTTTTTCAATTGGCCGGGACACGGTTGACCTCACTCACAAACGCCTGCATTTTCACCGCATCCTTGATCCCGGGTGCACTCTCCACGCCACTCGCGACGTCCACACCGTAGGGCCGCACGCTGCGGATGGCACCGGCAACATTATCCGCATTCAGTCCGCCGGCAAGAATCAGCGGCGGCGAGTCTATCCGGGGGATCCGGGTCCAGGCAAAGCGCGTACCCGCGCCGCCCGGCTTGCCCTGCGCATGGCTGTCCAGCAGCAACCCGCAGGCGTCGGCATAACGGCGCGCATAGTCGGCCGGATCCGCACCGCTGCCCATGGGCACGGCCTTGATGTAACCGCGCCCGAACGAGCGGCAGAATTCCGGGGGTTCCTCGCCGTGAAACTGCAACAAATCAATGCGCATGGCCTGCAACACGGCCGCCACCTCTACAGCTGCGGGATTCATGAATACCGCAGTGACCGTCAGAAATGCAGGCGCACTGGCCGCCAATACCCGTGCCTGGTCGGGTCGCAGACTGCGCGGGCTCGCCGCATAAAACACCAGACCCACGGCATCCACGCCGAGCTGCGAAGCGCTCTCGATATCCTCGCGGCGCGTCATACCGCACAGCTTGATTCGTACCCGCATGTGGCAATTCCGCTCGCAGGCTTCAAAGGTTAGCAGATAGATCGCCGAACATCGCGTCCTCCGGCACCGGGATGCCATACGCGGACGGATATAACACCGCCACGAGACACAGACCCTGCGGAGGCGCGGTGACGCCGCCCAGTCTGCGGTCACGGCCCTGCAGCAGCGTGCGCGTCCAGTCGGCTGGGTGCTTTTGCGCGCCAATTGCGATCAATGCGCCGGCGATGTTGCGCACCATGTGATGCAGGAAGCCGTCGGCCACCACATCCACGATTACCCGCTCACCGACACGCCGTACTTCCAGCCGCTGAACGGTGCGCACCGGCGAGCGCGCCTGGCATTCGACGGCCCGGAACGCGGAAAAATCATGCTCACCCAGCAAATGCCGCGCACCGGTCTGCATGGCCTCAAGCTCCAGCGACGCATGTACCCAAGTCGCGCGCCTGCGTGTCAGCGCCGGCCGCGTTTCGCGATTCACAATCGTATATCGGTAATGGCGTGCGCGCGCGCGGAAACGCGCGTGAAAATCCTCCGGCACCTCACGCAGCCAGCGTACGGCAACGTCCTCAGGCAAATTGGAATTCACACCCAGCAGCCAGCCGCGTTCTGTCCGCTGCGCCTGCGTGTCGAAATGCACCACCTGGCCATTCGCGTGCACACCGGCGTCGGTGCGCCCGGCGCATGTCACTTCCACGGGGTGATTGGCTACGTCGGCGAGCGCGGCCTCGACGCAGGCCTGGACGGTAGGCACGGGATGCGGCTGACGCTGCCAACCCATGAACCGGGTGCCATCGTATTCAAGCCCGATTGCCAGTCGCATGGATGTGTGCCGTGCCAGCACGCGGTTATGCGATGAAACTTGGCGTGTGCGTCATCCTTGCCGGCATGCACCGCAGTGAGCCGCGGGTGCTCGCGGACCTGCGGTCTGTTGCGGCGCACGATTCAGCCGAGCTGCTGCATGAGCTTCTGGGCTTCCTGCTTCTGCTGGCTGTCGCCTTCTTCGAGCACTTCGTTGAGAATATTCTTGGCGCCATCGGAATCGCCCATGTCAATGTAAGCGCGCGCCAGATCCAGCTTGGTGCCGATTTCGTTCAAGCTGGTCGTTTCTTCGCCCACGTGGCCGATAGTGCCGGCGACGGTGCCGGTGCCGGTGCCGGACATCGGACCCGAAGCATCCACATCCGCGTCTGCCGCCAACGACAGGGCGGCGCCGCTGCGTGTGCCCTGATCCTGGTGCGGAACGTTGGTGCTCACAAAATCCGACAGCTCCTTTAGAGCCTTGTCGAATTCCACCTGGGATTCCGTGCCGAAATCCGCGGTCATGGCGGTCGCACCCGGCTTGGACTTGGCCGCAGGCGCGGCCGGCTTGGTCTCCGCGTGTTTGGGTGCCGCCTTGGCTTTGAGCGGGACCGGTTCAATGTCCGGCAGCTCGAAATCCACCACATGCTTGTCTTCGGCAGGCTTGGTTTCAGGAAGTGCCGCGGGCATTTCCACACGATGCGCGCCCTCAAACGCGCCCGCCAGGGGGTCCAGATCCGTGGGCACTGCGGCGCCAGTTGTGCCGCTGTCCAGCGGGAAATCCACCGTGGCCGCGGTCGCGCCGGGTGCAGCGGATTCACCGGCGAACAACGGATCGTCGGCGGCCACCTGACGCCCCATGATCGCAACCTTCTCCCAATCCGGGCCGGGAGTCGCGCCCATTTCCTGGCGCAGATTGCGTGCCGCTTCGACGAAATTCGCTCGATCGCCGGCGCTGAAATACACCTCCAGCAGCTTCAACTTGAGATCACGACGCGTCGGGTCTTGCGCCAAGCCTTTCTTCAGAGCTTCTGCAGCCTGATCGTACAAGCCGTAGGCCATATGGAAATCGGATTCGGCAATGGCATCGCCCTCGCCGGGCTTGTGCGCTGCAGCCGTACTGGAAGCCACGTCTGCTTTGGGCACGCCACCGGATGCGGCTTTGGCCGCTGCCGTGGTGTCACCGCGCTTGCCAGCCGCTGGTTTCGCAGTGACATCCTTGAGTCCCGTGGTCTCCTCTTTTCCCCAATCGGCAGCGGGTTCCGCAGGTGCCCGGCCGCTCGACTTGATGGGTTTGCTGCTGACCGGTGGCATATTGCGCTTGTTGCGCCTGATCAGGCCGATGATGATCAGAATGATCACGATGACGATCAGCGGACCAATGATGTAGGGGTTGAGCGAACCGAGTAATCCACCGGATTCAGCCGGCTGCGTCTCAACCGGACCCTTGGCTTTGGGCAGCGGCTTGGTAACCAGCGGCTTTTCCGGAGCGAGCGGCGTAATCTTGGCGCCGGCGGGTTGCTTGTTTTCCTTGCTCGCCTGCGCCTGCACGGCCGCGAGTCCGCTGCTCGCGAGCATGATCGGCGCCTTGGCAGCGGTCGCTGCTGTTG
This sequence comes from Gammaproteobacteria bacterium, assembly GCA_018971365.1. GTDB lineage: Bacteria > Pseudomonadota > Gammaproteobacteria > Natronospirales > REEB76 > REEB76. The sequence continues at coordinate 13,015 of JAGXAZ010000035.1, forward strand.
CGGCACGGCCTGTACCGGCACCCTTTGCAGCCGACGTGCCGCTGCCACCCTTGCCGGCGCTCGGCACCTGATTTTCAGCGGCCTGCGCCGCAGACGACGGCGCTACCAGCGTCAGCGACGGTTTTTCGGCGGTCGGTGTTCCTGCGCGCGGAGGCGCGCCTGCCAGAGCGCGCCGGCTGCGCCACTCGGCAATCTGGGTGCGCACTTCGGTATTCGCATCCGCTACCTGCACCGCCTGAATATCATCCGCGCTCGGTATCCGCAGCACGTATCCGGCTTTCATGAGATTGATATTGCGCATGAACACTTCGGGATTTGCGCGGTAAATGGCAATCATCATCTGATTGAGCGTGACGCCTTGCGGGCGCATCTTGAGTGCAATCTCGGATAGCGTCTCTCCCCGATGAATCGGGCCATAACTGCCGCCCAACTCCGTTTCAGTGGGGGCGGGGGCGGGCGCAGCTGCAGGCGCTGCCTGTGATGGCGCCGCCTGCGGTGCTGGAGCCTGCGCCGGAGCGGCAGGTGCGGCGGCGACCGGCTTGGCAATCGAAACGGCAGCAGGGGCAGCCGTGCCGGGTGCGGGTGCGGCGCTCACCGGCGCCGTGGCGGCTGGTACAGGCGCCGGTGCAGCTTGCGTGGTGGATTCGAAACTCGGGGGATTCAGAAAAACGGTGTATTCGCGGATCAGCTCGCCGTTGTCCCAAGTGACATCCACCAGCACATCCATGAATGGTTCACGGAACGGCTGGGTGGTCGAGACATGGATGGTCGCCGTGCCATGGGCGCCGGGCACTACGTGAAACTGCAGCTTGCTGAGCACATCGGCCATCGGAATGCCGGCTTGCTTGAACTGCGCAGCGCTTGCCAGCTTGACGTGCAGGCTGTCGATCTCGTCGGGAGCCGCACTCACCACCGCAATGTCAGCGCTCAAGGGCTGGTTCAGCGCGGAATTGAGTTTGATTTCGCCCAAGCCGAGCGCGTTGGCTGCCACAGGCACCGCGGTCAGCGCCAAGGCCAAGACAAACACAAGCTTTTTACTCATGCTCTCTCCCCAACCTGCCTTTGCCACGCCGTCCCCGACGGGGACAGGGTCAGTACCTGCAGCTCAGACGGCTCTTTACAAAACCGGGCTAACTATAGCTTATAAATAGCTTTTTACCAACAATTCGGCTACCTGAATGCTGTTCAAAGCGGCCCCCTTTCGGATGTTATCGCCCACCACCCACAAGTCCAGCCCCCTCGGGTGGGACAGGTCCTCCCGGATGCGCCCCACGAACACCGCGTCGCGGTGCGCGGCTTCGGTCACGGCTGTGGGGTAGCCGCCGGCCTGACGCTCGTCGAGGACCTCCACGCCGGGCGCCGTTCGCAGCAGCGTCCGGGCACGTTCGGCGCTGATTTTCTCACGGGTTTCGATGTGCAGGGCCTCGGAATGGCCGTAAAACACCGGCACCCGCACTGCCGTGGCGTTCACACGGATGGACTCGTCGCCGAGAATTTTGCGGGTTTCCCACAGCAATTTCATCTCTTCGCGGGTATAGCCGTTGTCCTGGAATTCATCAATATGCGGCAGGACATTGAAGGCGATCTGCTTGGGAAATTTCCCGCCCGCTTCCAGCGGCTGGCCATTCAGCAACCGTGCGGTCTGCTCCGCCAGTTCCCGGATGGCGCGCGCACCGACTCCGGATACCGATTGATACGTGGCCACATTGATGCGCTCGATGCCCACGGCGTCATGGATGGGCTTGAGCGCCACCAGCATCTGCATGGTCGAACAGTTGGGGTTCGCGATGATGCCGCGGTTGCGGTACTGCGCGATGGCCTGTGGATTGACCTCCGATACCACCAGCGGGATGTCCGACTCGTACCGGAAATGCGAAGTGTTGTCGATTACCACGCACCCGGCGGCGGCGGCCTTGGGGGCATATTCCGCCGACACCCTGGCGCCGGCTGAAAACAGCCCGATCCGAACCTTGGAAAAATCAAAGCTCTTGAGCGGCTCCACCTTGAGCTGCGCGCCGTTGAAATCCACGCGTTTGCCGGCGGAACGCTCGCTGGCCAGCGCAA
>JAGXAZ010000036.1 GCA_018971365.1 Gammaproteobacteria bacterium
AGGATGGTGCACCCGTCATGCACCTCGGCAAGGTGGAAGTTAAAGGGGAAAAGCAGATCATCCAGACCCTGCAACTCATCAAAGTGGCATTGCGCACGCCGGAATCCTCGGACCCGAAGCTTGCGAACGTGGTGATCTGCCGCCTCCACGATGAGATCGGCAGCCATGAAAGACAAATATTGACATGCGGCACCAACGCGTCACTGGCAGCACGCCGCGATGCAACTCAGACGGCCATGCGCTGGGCGCTGTCCAATCCCGGTCCCCCGGGCGGCACTCCGGATTCTGCAGCGTTTGAATTGAACCAGATGCTGGCCAATCAGCCGGGCAACATCTTGCATGCCCCGGTCAACGGTCCGGCGTTCCGCTCCCTGCTGGAGAAAATTCCCCTGCCCGTATCCCCCCGCCAGGCGCCGCATGCTGCGACCAGGCCCTGAGGCCCTATACTTAAGCGGGTAAAGTTCCAAAGGAGAGGAGCTTCCATGAAAACCGACAGCCTGAAAATTGCACTGTGTGCGCTCGCGATTGGCAGTGTTTTCTGTTTGAGCATTCCGCCGGCTTCCGCGGATGACCTGATTACCCAGCAGGGCGACGCTCAGGTCCTGCACCTGGGGCCGATCACCGTAACCGGCACACCGATGGTGCTCAAGGTCCTGCAGATGATCAAAATCGGTTTGGACGAACCGCTGTCCACCGATCCGCGCATGGCCAACGTCGTGGTGTGTCGCATGCACGACGAAACCGGCAGCCATTTCACCCAGACGTTGATCTGTGCCACCAACAGGGCCTGGTCGGGCGTGCGTGAAAGCACACAGACCGGCATGTTGAATGCGCGTGCCAATGCGACCAATACCGCGGGTGGAGACGGTAACGCCGGTACGACCACGTGCGTATCCAGCGCCTGCTATGGACAGACATTCATGGCGCTCAACGAGGCGCTGTCCGCCTTGCCGGGCGGGTACTTGCACACGTCAGTGGACGGCGGGGCCCTGCGCAAGGCTTTGAAGGACATTCCCTACCCGATGCTGCCGGGAAAACCGGTAACCCCGGCTCCGACTGCCACGACGCAGCACTGAGCGATGCAATATGGCGGTAAGACAAACGCACCGCTATAGCAAACTGCTGGTCGCTTCAGTCCTGTTGGCAGCCAGTCCTTGTCTGCTGGCCTCGCCTCCGCCGAACGCGACCACCACCGCACCTGCGCCCGGGACTGGCAGTCACGCGCAGGCACAGCCCGGCGAAAAGCCCGCGGCCGTCGAACTCGGCAAAGTCAACGTGACCGCGATGCGGCGCATGATCGAAACCTTGCAGCAGGTAAAAATCGCGCTCAAGCGGCCGTTCGACCACGATCCCAAACATGTGGACAACATGGTCTGCCGGCTATACCCAGGCGTTGTTAACGTTAAACCCATTTTGGAATGTGGCAATCAGGGATGGTTCGCCAGGCGGCGTGACCAGACCCAAGGGGCTCTTGCGGGCGGATGGCGCAATGCCGGGGACGCTGGTATGCAGCAAGCGCTTGACGCCAATTCGTCAGCAACCAACAGCCCTTCTTCCGAATACGGACACCAATGGCACACAGTTCGCGCCATTAACCGACGTCAAATCATCTATTTCAGACAGATACTCAATGCCTTGCCCGCCCCGGGCAAAGGCGAGGTAATCGTGGTTGACGCCAAAGGCAAAACCATGATCACCGTCAAGGCGATGGCACCGTCCGGTCCGGGTGGCGACGATTAGGTACGCGTGCGCTGGATGCGCATGACCTGCGGCAGGCTGCGGAGCTTGCGCAGCACGCGCGCCAGGTGCTGGCGGTCGTGCACCCCGAAAACCAGGGTAAGCAACGCGGTCAGTTCATCGCGCTCCTGCAGGTTGACGTGCTCGATGTTGGAGCCCATTTCGGCGATGGCCGCAGCCACGATCGCCAGCACGCCGCGATGATTGGCCACGTCTGCGCGGATTTCCGCGGGGAAATCCCGCTTGATGCGCCGCTCCCACTGCACTTCGATCAGCTTGTCCGGCTGCTTGCGATATTCGACGAGGTTGCCGCATTCCACGCGGTGAATCACGATGCCGCGGCCGGTGGTAAGCACACCCACGATGTCGTCACCCGGGATGGGATGACAGCAGCGCGCAAAGCTCACCACCATGCCCTCGGTACCATGAATGGCGAGCGGTGCGGCCGGCTTCGCAGATTCCTGCCCGTCGGCCGTCAGGGGAATCAGGCGGCGCGCCACCAGCGGCGCGAGTTGCTGGCCGAGGCCGATGGCTGCATACAGGTCATCGAGGTTTTCCATTTTGAATTCGCGGATCAGGCCCTCGAACTGGTCATCGGGAATCTTGCCGAGTTTCATGGATAGCGTCGCCAGCGCCTGCTCCAGCATGCGCCGACCGAGTTGCACGGCGTCCTCGCGCTGCAGATTCTTGAGGTAGTGGCGTACGCTGGCACGCGCCTTGGCGGTCACCACGAAGTTGAGCCATGCGGGATTGGGGCGGGCGTGTGCGGCAGTGATAATCTCCACGGTCTGGCCGTTCTCCAGCATTGTGCGCAGCGGTACCAGCCGCCGGTTGACCTTGGCGGCGACGCAGGCATTGCCGACGTCGGTGTGCACCGTGTAGGCAAAATCCACGGCTGTGGCGCCGCGCGGCAGGCGGTGAATGTCGCCCTGCGGCGTGAACACGTACACCTCGTCGGGGAACAGGTCCACTTTGACGTTGTCGAGAAACTCCTGCGAGCTTCCCACGCCCTGCTGCATCTCCATGACATCCTTCAGCCATTCGCGCGCGCGCACCGTGGGTGTGGTGGCCTCGTCGCCGGTCTTGTAGAGCCAATGCGCGGCGATACCGGAGCGCGCCACCTTGTCCATATCGGCGGTGCGGATCTGCACTTCCAGCGGCACACCCTGCGGTCCGATAAGCACGGTATGCAGGGACTGGTAGCCGTTGGCTTTGGGAATCGCGATGTAATCCTTGAATTTGCCAAGCGCGGGTTTGTACAGATTGTGCACGATGCCGAGCACCCGATAGCAAGTGTCGGTCTTGTCCACAACGATGCGAAAGCCGAATACGTCCACAACTTCATTCAATGACAGGTTTTTCTCGCGCATCTTGCGGTAGATGCTGTACAGGTGCTTTTCCCGCCCGAGAACGCTGCCGCTGATATGCTCGCGCTCCAACGCCGCACACAGGCTGGTGCTGATTTTATCCAGCATCTTCTTCTGGTGGCCACGGGAACGCTTGAGGTGCTTGCTGATGACCTGGTAGCGCAGCGGATGCAGCGCCTCGAAGCCCAGATCTTCGAGTTCCAGGCGCATGGCGTTCATCCCCAGGCGATGGGCGATCGGCGCGTAGATTTCCAGGGTTTCATTGGCAATGCGGCGGCGCTTGGGCGGCGGCATCACGCCCAGGGTGCGCATGTTGTGCAGGCGGTCCGCGAGCTTCACCAAGATCACGCGGATGTCCTCCACCATGGCCAGCACCATCTTGCGGAAATTGTCCGCCTGCGCCTGCTCGCGGCTGGTGAACTTGATCTGCGTGAGCTTGGAAACGCCATCCACCAGTTGCGCGACTTCCGGGCCGAAGCGCGTCACCAGCTCTTCCTTGAGCGTGGGGGTGTCCTCAATCACGTCATGCAGCAGCGCGGCCTCGATGGTGTGATGATCCATGTGCAGATCGGCGAGGATCGAGGCCACCGCCAGCGGATGGGAGATGTAAGGCTCGCCGGACACGCGCTGCTGGCCGGCGTGCGCATGCGCGCCGAACTGGTAGGCTCGGGAAACTTCAGCTACCTGGGCTTGCGGCAGATATGCGCGCAGCTTGGAGAGCAGCGTTTCGATGCCAGCCGCGCGCTTCCCCCGGACGCGATCAAAGATGGAAGCCGGCTGCTGCATGCACTTGAGGCGCGCTTAGAGCGGATCCTCCGCGTCCATGATGACCACCGGTTGCTGCTCCGGCGGCTCCTCCACAACTGGCGGCTCGGCTTCCTTCAGGATCGCCGGGCCGATGTTGCCGGCAGCGATTTCGCGCAACGCCACCACCGTGGACTTGTCGTTTTCCCAGGGCAACGTGGGTTCCACTCCGCGCGTCAGCTGCCGGGCGCGCTTGGTGGCCACCAGCACCAGTTGAAACAGGTTATCCACGTGATCGAGACAGTCTTCTACCGTGACGCGCGCCATAACTACTCCGGAAAACATTGAATTTACAGGGTTTGTCAGTTTACCGGAGACAGGCGCATCAGGCCAACAGTGCCTTGACCAGCGGTTGCAGGCCCGGGCGGTCTGCGCGGCAGGCATTACCGCGGCCGGCCAGGATATTCGCGAGTTCCTGCAGGGCGCGTGCAAAATCGTCGTTGACCACCACATAAGCGAATTCGCGCCAATGGGACATGTCGCCCACCGCGTCCCGCAACCGGCGCTGGATCGCCGCTTCGCTGTCAGTGGCACGGCTGCGCAGCCGTCGCTCCAGTTCGGCGCGCGACGGCGGCAGTATGAAAATACTCAGAGCTTCGGGCATGGCCGCGCGCACCTGGGCTGCGCCCTGCCAGTCGATTTCCAGCAGCACATCATGGCCCTGGGTCAGCTCCGCGCTGACGTTGCGCCGCGAGGTGCCGTAGCCATAATCAAACACCCGCGCGTGCTCCAGGAACTCGCCTGCCGCCGCCATGCGCGCAAATTCGCCGTCGTCCACAAAATGATAATCGCGCCCTTCCACCTCATTGAGGCGACGCGGACGGGTGGTGTAGGAAACGGAAAAGCGCAGATTCGGGTGGCTGCGCAACAACTCGCGCACCAGGCTGGTTTTGCCGGCCCCCGAGGGTGCGGCAATCAGCAGCAAACGCCCCGGCTTAATCACGGTTGGCCCGAGTGCGCACGCAATGTCTCATTCCACATTCTGGATCTGCTCGCGCATCTGCTCGATCAGCACCTTGAGTTCAATCACCCGCTGGGTAACGCCCGCATCCTGGCATTTGGAGCCCAGGGTGTTGGCCTCGCGATTGAATTCCTGCATCAGAAAATCGAGTTTGCGGCCCACCGTTCCGCCGCCTGCAAGTGCGGATTGCAGTTCACGTACGTGACTGTCGAGCCGGTCGAGTTCTTCGGCGACGTCCAGGCGCTGCAGTTGCAGCACCAGTTCCTGTTCCAGGCGCTGCGGGTCCACGTTGAGTCGCAGTTCCTCGAACCGCCCGAGCAACTTGCTGCGCAACTGCGCATGAATGCCGGCGCTCTGGGTGCGAATTTCCGCCACGATCGCGTTGATGCGCGTGGCACGCTCGCGTAGCATATCGTCAATCCTGCTTCCCTCGCGCCTGCGCATGTCGTCCAAAGCGTGCAGCGCTTTATCGAGCAGACGCAGGACCTCGGGTGCCAGCGCCCCGGCATCCGCGGGTTTTTCCTGCACCACGCCCGGCCAGCGCAGCAAATCCAGGGCGCCAACCGCGGCCGCCGGGTGCAGTAGGCCGCTGATGCGCTCGGCAGCCTCGGCCACGGCACGCGCGCGGCTCTCGTCCACCTCCAGCTGCGCCTGCGCGTTGGCAACCCATTCGAAACGCAACTGCGCATCGCACTTGCCTCGCCGCACAAACTTGACGATGCGTTCCCGACAGTCCGGCTCCAGACTGCGCAACTCGTCCGGAAGGCGCAGGCTCACGTCCAGATAGCGGTGATTGACGCTGCGCAGCTCCCAAGTGAGCGTACCAAACTGCCCGCGCGCCTGCGCACGCGCAAAGCCTGTCATGCTGCAAGTCATTGAGGGTGTCCGGCGTCCGGGAAAACGAGGACAAAATGGTAAGCTAAATACCTTGCCATCCGGTAGTCGACCATTGAGCAGGTCCGTGTTGTGAACCCCGAAACCGCCCAGGTCACGCGCCAGGGCAATCGCGACGAAAACCAGGACCGTGTGCGCATCGTCGGCTCAGCACCACGCGTGTTGCTGACCGTGGCCGACGGCATGGGCGGTCACGCGGGCGGCGCCCTTGCTGCGCAAACCGCGGTGGAAACGCTGGTGCGGGCATTCCAGAACGACGACAGGCCGGATCCTGCGGAATTCCTGCGGCGCAGCATCGTGGATGCGCACCACGCCGTGGTGGCACTGGGAGCGTATCTCGATCCCGAGGTGCGGCCGCGCACGACCATAACCGCCTGTCTGGTCACCGCCAGCATGGTGCGCTGGGCGCATGTCGGCGACAGCCGCGTGTATCTCATCCGTGATCACAAGGTACTGGAACGCACGCGAGACCACAGCGCCGTGGAAATCCTCGCGCAGCAGGGATTACTGGAAGACGTTGATCTGGCTTCCCATCCACTGCACAACTTCGTGGATCAATGCTTGGGCGGCAAATCCGATTTGCCGACCATAACCATTTCCGATGCGCGTCCGCTGCTGGCCGGAGACGTGGTGCTGCTGTGCTCGGACGGCTTCTGGTCCCCACTGGAGGGCGAGCAACTGACGCAGGCACTGGGCGATACCCTGACCTTGCAGGCGGCCCTTGAGTCGCTGGCGCTGCAGGCGGAGCTGCGCTCCACGCCGACGAGCGACAATGTTACCGCGGCGGCCTTGCGCTGGCGCGACTGAATTCCGCAACGGCAGTGTCCGTATTTCCTCGGCCCAATGTCCAGGCATCAGGATCATGCGCAACCACAACCGCGCCAAGCACGAACTCCGTCCGGTAACCCTCACCCGGCATTACACCCGCCACGCCGAAGGCTCGGTGCTGGCGTGTTTCGGCGACACGCGTGTGCTGTGCACTGCGAGCGTTGAGGAGCGCGTTCCCGCATTCCTCAAGGGTGCAGGCAAAGGCTGGGTGACTGCGGAATACGGCATGCTGCCGCGCGCCACGCACACGCGCAGCGAGCGCGAAGCCGCGCGCGGCAAGCAGGGCGGCCGCACGCTCGAAATCCAGCGACTCATCGGCCGGGCCTTGCGTGCGGTGGTGGACATGGAGGCGCTCGGTGAGCGCACCATCACGCTCGACTGCGACGTGCTGCAAGCCGATGGCGGAACGCGTACCGCCGCCATCACCGGAAGCTATGTCGCGCTGGTGGATGCCGCGCGCATCATGCTCAAGCAACGGACCATCAGAAAGGACCCGGTGCACGGCGCGGTGGCGGCAGTCTCAGTCGGTATCGTGGACGGGGAGCCGTGCGTGGATCTCAATTATCAGGAGGACGCACACGCCGAGACCGACATGAACGTGGTGATGAACGATGCCGGCGCGTTCATCGAAATCCAGGGAACGGCCGAGGGCCACGCCTTCCGGCGCGAGGAACTGGACCGGCTGCTGGCGCTCGCCAGCGACGCCATCCGCCAGCTGATTTCCATACAGCGCGCAACGCTGGCGCAATGATCAAAAAACTGGTGCTGGCCAGCGCCAACGCCGGCAAATTGCGCGAACTTCAAGCTTTGCTCGCGAATCTCGAGATTGAGGTACTCGCCCAGGCCGCGCTGGGCGTCCCCGAAGTGGAGGAAACCGGCACCAGTTTCGCGGCCAACGCGCTGCTCAAAGCCCGGCATGCCGCACGCCACACCGGTCTGCCGGCGATGGGCGACGATTCCGGCCTGGTCGTGGACGCGCTTGGCGGCGCGCCCGGCATATACTCGGCGCGCTACGCCGGGCCCCACGGCGACAATGACGCCAACATCCGCAAGCTGCTGCATGAGATGCGGGATGTACCCGCGGAGCAGCGCGGCGCGCATTTTCATTGTGCGATGGCCTGCGTGCGTACCGATGATGACCCCGCGCCGCTGATCTGCGAAGCAACATGGGAAGGTCGCATTCTGCAGGCACCCCGCGGCTTTGGCGGGTTCGGCTACGACCCGGTGTTCCTGGTGACAGCGGAAAACCGCTCGGCAGCAGAATTGCAGTCCGAGGAGAAAAACCGCCTGAGCCATCGCGGTCAGGCGCTACGCAAGCTGGCGGCGCAACTGCGCACTTGGCCGGACCGTTGAACCCATGTTCCAGATCCCGCCGCTGTCGCTCTATGTTCACCTGCCATGGTGTGTGCGCAAATGTCCGTATTGCGATTTCAACTCGCACGCGCTGCGCGGCGAAATGCCGCAAGCCGAATATGCGGCTGCGTTGCTGCGCGATTTGGACCAGGACTTGCCGCGCGCCGGCGGCCGTCCGGTGCAGACGGTGTTTTTCGGCGGCGGCACGCCCAGCCTGTTCCAGCCGGAGACCCTTGCCGCAATCCTGGAAGGCGCCCGCCGGCGGCTGGTGCTCGTGCCGGACGCGGAAATCACGCTCGAGGCCAATCCCGGCACGGTAGAGCGCGGCCGGTTTGCCGAATACCGCGCCGCGGGTATCACACGCTTGTCCATCGGCGTGCAGAGCTTCAATGCGCGGCACCTGCAGGTGCTAGGCCGTATCCATTCGGTTGCCGAGGCGGTGCGCGCCGCGGAGGAAGCGCATGCCGCAGGGCTGGCGGACTTCAACCTGGATTTGATGTACGGCCTGCCGGGGCAGAACCCGGCGGATGCTGAGGCCGATGTGGAGCGTGCGTTCGCACTCAAGCCGGCGCATATTTCCCATTACCAACTCACGCTTGAACCGAATACGCTTTTCCATACGCACCCACCGGCGTTGCCGGATGACGACTCTATCTGGGAAATGCAGCAGCGTTGCCAGGCGCGGCTCGCGGAACACCGTTACGCACAGTATGAAATTTCCGCCTACGCGCGCGCCGGGCGACAATGCCGGCACAACCTGAACTACTGGCGTTATGGCGATTATCTCGGCATCGGCGCCGGCGCCCACGGCAAGTTCAGCGACGTCGGCACAGGGCGCATCGTGCGCTTATGGAAGGTGAAACACCCCGCGGCCTATCTGGACTCGGCCGGAACACCGGCCGGTATCGGTGGGGCGGGCGAAGTCAAGGGCGATGAACGTGTATTCGAATTCATGCTTAACCGCCTGCGCTTGATCGAAGGCTTCAACGCTGCGGATTTCGAAGCGGCAACCGGCCTGCCCTTCAGCCAGCCGCTTCCGATCCTGGAGAACATCCTAAAACGGGGAATGATCGAAGTGACCAATGGTCAGTGGAAACCATCGCGGTTGGGATTTGCCCATCTTAATGACCTGCAGGCCGAATTCCTGCCAACCGCCGTGGGATCAGCAACAACGCCTGCCCGTCATGACATGGGCGCGGCGCTGCACTAGACTTGAAGCGGCGCTCGCAACGCAGTAATACCATGACTGACTACCGCCCCATCTCCTGCGCGCTCTACAGCAGGTACGAAGTTGCCATCCTGCACCGCACGCCGTTGCGTGTGCGCTGGCGGGCCGCCGACGGCGTGACCCATGTGGAAACCCTTACTCCGGAAGACCTTGTGACCCGCGATGGAGAGGAGTTCCTGGTAGGTCACAACGGAGCGGGCGAGTCCCGCTGCCTGCGGCTGGATCGTGTAGCCACGGTCCCTGCAGACGCACAAGCCTCTCCGGCCTGAGCGGTTTTCTGCTCCGAAACAAGATGTTATGCACACCTGCTTGGCAGACATGTCAGCCGTGGAACTCGCAAAATGTTTCGCAACCCACAACTTGCAAGCATTCCGCAACTTGTTGATTTCACATTGTTTTCAGGTTTGATTAAGAAATCACCATTTCAAGGCCAAGCGGAGAATCATCGGACTTGCCTAAGAACACTTGCATTTTACCCACAGACTTATCCACCGCTTTTGTGTACAAACGCTTTTCGCCCGTGCAGTCAGCCTGTTACGCAGCACAACCTAGATTTGAGCTTACCAACGATATGCAAGCATTTGTGCGAACGACGTAAGCCATGGCTCATCTTGCCAAACTTGCCGCTGTGGACAACGCACGCTATCATGCGCCCCCTTCAAAACCGCCACACGCCCCGCTCCCATGAAGTCCGGCATCCATCCCGAGTACAAGGAAATCACCGTAACCTGCAATTGCGGCAATAGTTTTGTCACGCGCTCCACGCTTGGCCGCGATCTGCGCGTGGAGGTCTGCTCGCAATGCCATCCGTTCTTCACCGGCAAACAGAAAATCGTCGATACGGCCGGACGCGTAGACAAATTCCGCAAGAAGTACGCGCACAAGTCGGCCTGATTTTTAAGCCTGCATCAACGATAAGCACGCGGACCCGGACACGGATTGCGGCCCGTGGTCAGAAAGTAGCCATCCTGGGGTGATATACTTTTCACGCCCGGCCTGACCGGAATCGCGGAACCGAAGTCGCCGAGCGCGAACCCGTTTCCCCGTAATTCAGCCACTTTCAGGACTTAAAACTGCCCCCCGGGGGCTTGCTTCTTGGTGCTGTGTCGGCAGTTTATGTCGATTCGGCCACCCCGAGACGCCGGATTTCTGGAGAACCCGCATGCAAAACAAGACCTTCAAGCTCAGCGGCCCTGGTGGCGCCGTCAGCGAGCTGCCCCTGCGCGAAGGCACCCTCGGTCCCGCCACCCTCGACATCGCCGCCCTGTACAAGGATCACAGCATCTTCACCTTTGACCCGGGATTCGTATCCACTGCCAGCTGCGAAAGCAAGGTCACCTACATCGACGGCGAGCACGGGGTACTCCTGTATCGCGGCTACCCAATCGAACAGCTCGCCGAAAAAAGCAGCTTCCTCGAGGTGGCCTGTCTTCTGCTGTACGGCGAACTGCCGACGAAACCGCAACTCGATGGTTTTACCGACAGCATCCGCAGACATTCGATGGTGAATGAAGCCGTCCTGCGATTTTTCAGCGGCTTCCATTACGACGCGCATCCCATGGCCATGATGACGGCGGTAGTCGGGTCACTCTCGGCCTTCTATCACGACTCGACCGACATTCATAATGCACGGCACCGCGAGATCTTCGCCCACCGCATTATTGCCAAGCTGCCGACGCTCGCGGCCGCGGTGTACCGACACAGCACCGGCCAGCCTTTCATGTACCCCCGCAACGACCTGGGTTATTGCGCCAATTTCCTGCACATGCTGTTCGCCGTCCCGGCCGAGCCTTATCACGTCGATCCGGTGGCCGCCAAAGCGCTCGACCTGTTGTTCCTGCTGCACGCCGACCACGAACAGAATGCCAGTACTTCGACCGTACGACTGGCGGGCAGTTCCGGCACCAACCCGTATGCGGCAATCGCGGCCGGCATCGCCTGCCTGTGGGGTCCGGCCCACGGCGGCGCCAATGAGGCGGTGCTCAACATGCTGAGGGAAATCGGCGATGTAAAGAACATCGCCAAGGCCATCGCCAAGGCCAAGGACAAGGACTCGGGATTCCGTCTCATGGGCTTCGGCCATCGTGTGTACAAGAACTACGATCCGCGCGCCAAGATCATCCGTGCCACCTGCCACGAGGTGCTGGAGAAACTCGGCCGCGACGACGACCCGCAGCTCGAACTGGCCATGCGTCTGGAGGAAATCGCCCTCAAGGACGAATACTTCATCGAAAGGAAGCTTTACCCGAACGTGGACTTCTACTCCGGCATCATCTACCGCGCGCTCGGCATCCCGCTGCACATGATGACCGTGATGTTTGCCGTCGCCCGCACGGTCGGCTGGGTAGCCCACTGGCAGGAGATGATCGCCGATCCGCACATGAAAATCGGCCGTCCGCGCCAGCTGTATACCGGTGCCGCCAAGCGCGACTTTGTGCCGATAGCAGGACGCAAATAATTCCCTGCAGCATGCCGGCTACAGCGGCCGGTCGGACCGCTGGCAGTCGCCTGATGGCGTAAGCCGGTCCCGCGCTAGGGGTCTGCGGCGAGCAGCGCATCAAGGTCCCGCAGCGCACCGCGCCTCATCGGTTTTCCATCCACGGGACTGCAAGGCGCCTCCCGGATGCCATCCACCTCGAACACCGTGAGTTCAACCGGCGTGTCGCCGGCCAGGAATCGGTACATCGGGTATTCGCGCTGCACGCCGTCACCGGACCTGAGTTTGCGTGCCGAGATTTCGTAGGGAATGTGCTTGTCCAGGAGGAAAATCGCCACCTGCTCGGGCAGGTCGCTGAACACGTGCAGGTAGATGATGGCGTGGCGATCGGCGGTGCCGTTCAGCACCGGCCCCACGAGGCGCGCCTCGAAACCATTCAGCATGCGCATCGCCTCACGCGCGGTTTCGCGCAGCCGGCGCAGACTGGCTGGCTGCGAATCGGCGTGGAACAGTCGCTGGCGTTCGACGAGCGCCGCTTCCACTTCCACGTTGGTAGGCATGGGCAGGCGGCGTGTATCGAACCCCAGGCGTGCCGCCGCCTTGTGCTTGGCGAAACGAAAATCGCGCACCCCTTCCTCGGACATGATGCGGGCGGCTTCCTGTGCCAGCCGATGCCGCGATTCGTGCGTGTGCGGCGCAGCGCGTCGAGTCATTGCGCAATGTCTGATGGCGATGCGACCCAGATTAGCACGCCTTCAGAAGATATCGCTGCCGTTGGCCTGCTTCTTGGGCGCAGCCTTGGGCGGCAGATGGCCGGCGAGGAAATACTCGAAGATCGAGCCGGGATCGTTGGCGCCCGCGAGCAGTCCGGTTTTGGGATCAATGCGCGCCTGCACGATGCCGGGCGGCTCTAGGAACGGCAGTTGCGGCACATCATGCAGCGCCGGCCCCATGAAATCCATCCAGATGGGCAGCGCCGCCTTGGCGCCCTGCTCGCCGTCACCCAGCGTTTGTGAAGGCTGGTCGTTGCCGACCCACACCACCGTCACGATGTCGTTATTAAAGCCGTCGAACCAGGCGTCAGTCCAGTCGTTGGACGTGCCGGTCTTGCCGGCCAGATCGCTGCGGCCCAGGCTGGCCACCGCCGCGCCGGTGCCGAACTGCACCACGCTTTGCATCATGCTGGTCATGAGCCAAGCATTCTGCGGGGCAATCGCCTGCGGCGCAAATTGCGGCATCTGCGGCGGCAGGGCGCTCGCAATGGCGCTGGTTGTGGCGGCCGGAGCCGGCACCGCAGTGGCACCGGCGGTGTCCACGCTGCAACTGTCGCAGGCAACCTGGGGGTTGGCTTCGAACAACACGTGTCCGGCACCGTCGACGATACGCTGGATGTAATACGGGGTAATGCGGAAACCGTGATTGGCGAACACCGCGTAACCACGCGCCATCGCCAGCGGCGTGAGATCGGCACTGCCGAGCGCCAGCGTCAGGTTGTCGGGCAGGTCCGCTGCATCAAAACCGAATTTGGTTGCGTAGTTGATGGCATACGGCACACCGATCTGCTGCAACACGCGGATGGATACTAGATTCAGCGAATGGGCAAGCGCTATGCGCAGGCGCGTAGGCCCGCCGAAATCGTTTTCGTAGTTTTGCGGTCGCCAGATATTGGCAAGCGCCGGATCTTGCACCACCACCGGCGCATTGTTGATCACGGTCGCGGGCGTCAGCCCGTCTTCGAGAGCCGCGGAATAATAAAAGGGCTTGAATGAGGAGCCCGGCTGGCGCTGCGCCTGCACTGCGCGGTCAAACTTGCTTTGACCAAAATCGAAGCCGCCCACTAGGGCGGCAATCGCGCCGTCAAAGGGATCCAGGCATACCAGGGCTCCCTGGACCGTGGGAATCTGCGACAACAACCAACTGCCGTCGGCCGCGCGCTCGAGGTACACGATGTCACCGCGCTTGATAATGTCAGCACTGCTTTTCGGCGCCGGACCGGTGGCGTTGACATTCAGGTAACGCCGCGCCCATTTCAGGCCATCCCAGTTGACGGTGACCAGACCCACGCCGTCGGCGTAAAACTGCACGCTCTCGTTTTCCAGCGTCACGGCGACGGCCGGATACAGACCGCCGACGTGCGGCTGATCGGCAACCAGCTTGGCCCAATCAGACGGTCCGCCGGCCGGTGGCAAATCCACATGTGCCACCGCGCCGCGCCAGCCGTGACGCTGGTCATAGGCCAGCAGGCCCTGACGCACGGCCTGTACCGCCAGCGGCTGCAGACGGCTGTCGATGGTGGTGACCACGGAATAGCCCGCGGTGTAGGCATCATCACCGTATTTGTTCACCATGTAATCGCGCACCATTTCGGCAAGATACGGGGCATTCACCGTGGCCGTGGGCTCATGATAGGACGCCGTCATGGGTGCTGCCATGGCTTCCTGGTACTGTGCCTGGGTGATATAGCCATCCGCTTGCATGCGTCCAAGGACGTAACCCCGGCGCGCCAGCGCACGCTGCGGGTCGATCAGCGGATTGGCCGTAGACGGCGCCTGCGGCAGGCCGGCAATCATGGCGGCCTGGGCCAGCGTCAGGTGATTGACGTCCGTGCCGTAATACACCTCCGCCGCTGCCCCCACCCCGTACGCACGGTTACCCAGGAAAATCTTGTTGAGATACAAATCAAGGATGTCCTGCTTGCTCAGTTCGCGCTCGATCTTGAGCGCCAGGAATACTTCCTTGAGTTTGCGGATGTAGGTTTTTTGACGCGTCAGGAAAAAGTTGCGCGCCACCTGCATGGTGATGGTGCTGCCGCCTTCGGTTTTCTGGCCGGTCAGCACCAGGTGGACGGCGGCCCGCAGCAGGCCGCGCACGCTCACCCCGGGGTGGTCCCAGTAGTGCTCGTCCTCGGCGGCGATGAAGGCGTTGACCACCAGCGGGGGGATCTGGTCGTAGGCCAGGGGAATGCGGCGCTTCTCGCCGTAAACAGCAAGCAGTTCCCCGTCGCGGCTATAGACCCGCAGGGGAACCTGCAGATGGATTTCCTTGAGCACCGCCACAGGGGGCAAACTGGGAGCGACCACCAGATAGGCGATTATTACCGCCAGAACCCCCAACCCGCAGAGGGCCGCGACTGCTCCGAACCCAATATATAGTGTTTTCAGTGATCGTTTCACACTTTTCACACCGTCATTCCGGGGTGGCTAGCCCAGGGGACAGCCTGTGCGTAAGGATAAAAACTATATTTGATTTAATCATTTGTTGATATATATTGAAGCTGGGCCTTAAGACATGGGGCCGGCTTCGGGGGCCGGGAACCAAGGGTAACTGGAAAGGACTTGCAAACGTGCTAGACGGGCTGTTCAAGCGTGCGTCC
>JAGXAZ010000037.1 GCA_018971365.1 Gammaproteobacteria bacterium
GCGGAAATCAAATCGCCGTACAACAGCAAGTCCAGATCCAGAGTGCGCGGTGCAAAGCGCGGGCCGCCGCGGATGCGGCCGCATTGCCGCTCGATGTCGTCGAGCGCCGCATGCACGCCAGCCGCGCTTTCTTCGCTGGCAAACGCAACCACCAGATTGAGGAAGTCGTCGCCTTTGAAGCCCACGGCGGGATTGCGGTACACGGGCGACAGCTGCAACGCACCAAACTGTTGACGCAGTCCTTGCACCGCGTCGCGCACGCGTCGCTCGGGCTCGACGTTGCTGCCGATGCCCACAAAGATTTGGGTCATCGTGATGGCGCGCTTCTCTCGATACTTACGCCGACGCTCTTGCTGCCGCTGACCGCGCCCGGCTTGTGCAGCGTCACTTTCACGCGCGCGACCCGGAACTCCCGGATGATGAGACCGGCAATTTCTTCCGCGAGTGTTTCCACCAACTGAAACTGCGCCGCGCTCACAAACTGCGCGACGCGCTTGGCCACCGCCTTGTAGTCGAGCGTGTCCTCGATGCGATCGCTGCGCGCCGCACGGCGGATATCCGCGCTCATGTCCAGGTCCAGAACCACCGTCTGCCGGATGCGCCGCTCCCAATCGAAAATGCCGACTACGGTTGACACGCGCAGATCGCGTATGAACACGGTGTCCGCGGAAATCCCACGGCTCACGGCGCCACCAGGGTGTCCAGCGGCCAGCGCGTGCGTACGGCCGCGGACGCGTCGGTGGACTGCGGATTGCACAGGCGCAGATAACCCGCGTACGCAATCATGGCGCCGTTGTCGGTGCAGAATTCCAGCCGCGGATAAAATACTTCGCCGCCGAGCGCGGATACGCGTTCTTTGAGCCGTGAGCGCAACCTGCGGTTCGCCCCCACACCGCCGGCCACCACCAGGCGCCGCTCCCCGGTCTGTTGCAGCGCGCGCTCGCACTTGATAACGAGCGTCTCCACCACCGCCTCCTCAAAGCCGCGGGCCACGTCGGCTTTGGTCTGCGCATCCCGCGGCGCGCGTTTGAGTGCGGTGAGCACCGCAGTCTTCAATCCGCTGAAACTGAAATCCAGCCCCGGCCGGTCGGTCATGGGCCGCGGAAACTCGAAGCGTCCGGCGATGCCGCTTTCGGCTAGTTTGGCGAGCGCCGGCCCGCCCGGGTACGGCAGTTCCAGAAGCTTGGCGACCTTGTCGAACGCTTCGCCTGCCGCGTCGTCCAGCGATTCACCGAGCGTGGTGTAACGGCCGACGCCACGAACTTCCACCAGCAGGGTGTGTCCGCCCGAAACCAGCAATGCCACGAAGGGAAACGCAGGCGCCGGATCTTCCAGCATGGGAGCGAGCAGGTGGCCTTCCATGTGATGGATACCGACCGCCGGTACCCGCCACGCGAACGCCAGACCGCGCGCCAGGCAGGCTCCGACCAGCAGTGCCCCCACCAATCCCGGACCGGCAGTGTAGGCGATGCCGTCAATCTGTTGCGGGCCGGACCCGGCTTGCGCCATGGCGCGCCGGATCATGGGTAGGAGCTTGCGCACGTGGTCCCGCGAGGCGAGTTCCGGCACCACGCCCCCGTACTCCCGGTGCAGCCGGACCTGGCTGTAAAGGGCGTGCGACAGCAGCCCACCGCGGCCGTCGTAGACGGCGACCCCGGTTTCATCGCAGGAAGTCTCGATGCCGAGCACACGCATGATTTTGCAATTCTACACGGCGGTCGGTAGAATTCCGGCCCTTCATGGCCGCCCCGCGACCGCAGAACCCAAGCAAATTCAAGGTGATGGCTGCATGCCCAGCGTACGCGTGAAAGAAAACGAACATTTCGATGCCGCCCTGCGGCGTTTCAAGCGCGCCTGCGAAAAAGCCGGCGTTATGACCGAACTGCGTCGCCGCGAGTTCTACGAGAAGCCCACTCAGGAACGCAAACGCAAGCAGGCGGCTGCCGTGAAGCGTCATCTGAAGAAATTGTCGCGCGAGCAGTCTCGTCACATCCGTTTATATTGATTCGAGCGCTCACGGGTTCCGATGGTTTCAACGACGGCGCTTGCGACAAGCGCCGTTTGTTTTTGCGTCCCGCCGTCCTGCGGATGGCCGCGAGCGCGCGCCGGGCAGTGAAGCTCGGCAGCTCACAGGAGTACAGGCATGCCACTCAAAGATCGCATCACTGCCGACATGAAGAATGCGCTGCGCGCGGGCGACAAGCCGCGCCTGGGGGTTCTTCGCCTGATGCTGGCCGCCATCAAACAACGCGAGGTGGACGAGCGCATTCAACTCGACGACGCCCAGGTGCTCACCGTGCTCGACAAGATGCTCAAGCAACGGCGCGAATCCATCGCACAATACGAGAAAGGTCAGCGCGCGGATCTGGTCGCCCAGGAACAGGCCGAGGCCGTCGTGATCCAGTCCTATCTGCCGGCACGGCTTGCAGAGGCGGAACTCGACAAACTGATTGCCGATGCCGTCCAGAAAAGCGGCGCCGCTTCAATGCGCGACATGGGCAAGGTCATGGGCCTGCTCAAGCCGCAGGTGCAGGGCCGCGCCGACATGGGCGCGGTGAGCGCACGCATCAAGGCAAAGCTCGGCGGCTGACGATTTGCGTTACTTTCCGCGCAAATTGTAAGCGTAGTCTATTCTTGTAAAGCCCGTTGAAGTGAGGAGTGAGGTGCAACCCTCAGTCAAACCTGCTCCTCTCTTCTTCACGCCTCACCCCTCACTATTTTAGATGGCGCGCATTCCCCAGTCCTTCATTGATGAACTTGTGAGCCGCGTGGACATCGTGGAGGTGATTGACGCGCGCGTGCCGCTCAAGAAACACGGTCGCGAGTTCACCGCCTGCTGCCCGTTCCACAATGAAAAGACGCCGTCGTTCACCGTCAGTCCGAGCAAGCAGTTTTACCACTGCTTCGGCTGCGGAGCGCACGGCACCGCATTGGGTTTTCTCATGGAGTACGAACACCTGGAATTCCCGGAAGCCGTGCGTCAGCTTGCCGAGCAGGTGGGCATGGAAGTGCCGGTGGAACCCGACGGCGAAAACCGCACCAATCTCGCGCCGCTCTACGAAGCACTTCACCATGCGCAGCGCTTCTATGTCACACAGCTGAAGCAAGCGTCCACGGCTGTGGACTACCTCAGGCGCCGCGGTGTGAGCGGCGAGATCGCGGCGGAGTTCGGCATCGGTTTCGCGCCGGCTGGCTGGGATCAGTTGCTGAAGGCGCTCGGCCAAAACGCGGCGGCCCAGCAGAATCTTCTGGACGCGGGGCTGGCGATTCGTGCTGAGGACGGCCGCGTGCGCGACCGTTTCCGCGAGCGCGTCATGTTCCCGATTCGCGACGCGCGCGGACGCGTCGTCGGCTTCGGCGGCCGGGTCATCGGTAACGACGAACCCAAATACCTGAACTCGCCGGAAACGCCGCTTTTCCACAAGGGGCGCGAACTCTACGGCCTTTATGAAGCGCGCCAGGCGCTGCGCGATATTCCGCGCCTGCTGGTCGTCGAGGGCTACATGGACGTGGTGGCGCTGCATCAGCACGGACTGCCCTATACGGTGGCCACGCTCGGCACCGCCACCACACCCGAGCATCTGCAGAAAATCTTCCGGGTCACAGCCGAAGTCATATTCTGCTTTGACGGCGATCGCGCCGGCCGGGCCGCGGCCTGGCGAGCGCTGGAAAATGCGCTGCCCGAAGCGCGCGATGGCCGGCAGCTCAAATTCCTGTTTCTTCCGGAAGGCGAAGATCCCGACACGCTGGTGCGCAAGGAGGGCCGCGAGGCATTCGAACCGCGCCTCAAGCACGCGGTACCTTTGTCTGTGTTCCTGTTGGACAGTCTCAGCGCCCGGACCGACCTGTCGAGCCTGGATGGTCGGGCGCGCCTGGTGGAACTCGCCCGCCCGCATCTCGCCAGGCTGCCGGCCGGGGTCTATCGGGAAATGCTGGCGGGGGAACTGGCTCGCCGCGCACAGGTAAACCCTGAAAAATTGACTATGCTTAACCGGGCATCCAGCCGCAAAGTCGCAAGCGGCGGGCCGCCGACCCCCTCTTCTGGGACGGCTTTAACCGGGCCGGTGCGCAGGGCATTGGCGCTGCTGCTGCACCGGCCGGCACTGGCGGCGCTTGCCGGGAATCCGGCCGATTTGGCCAATACCGGGCTCAGGGGCGTGGAAACGCTGCAAGCGGTACTGGATTTCGCCCAAGGCCACCCACATATCACGGGCGCCGGCCTGCTGGAGCACTGGCGCGACACGGAGACCGGCGGTTACCTCATGAAGCTGGCGCAGGCCGAACTGCTGACCCCCGACGATGGCATGGATAGCGAATTCCGGGCGGTAATGGTGGATCTGGCCGGCCGCCGCGACGAACAGCGCCTTGCGGCGCTGATGGAGGCTTCCCGGCAGCGCCCGCTGGGCAGCGAGGAAAAAGCCGAACTGACCCGGCTGCTCACGGCCCGGCGCCCGAGTTCACGCACGCCAAAGTCATGAAGCAATTGATTTATCTGGAAAAAGTACGGTTTTCTGATACACTTAACGGTTCCGCTCCGGCGCCCAATGGGCGCCGTTTTTCACCTGAGACGTCATGAACGACCGCAACGAAGACAAGCAGTCCAAGCTCAAGCTCCTGATTGCCAAGGGCAAGGAACAGGGTTATCTGACCTATACGCAGGTCAACGACCATCTGCCCAATGACATCGTGGATCCCGAGCAGATCGAAGAAATCATCAGCATGATCGGCGACATGGGCATCCCGGTGCACGAGGAAGCGCCGGACACCGATACTTTGCTGCTCGCGGATACGCCGGCCACCAGTCCGGACGATGAAGAGGTTGCGGAAGAGGCCGCGGCCGCTCTGGCCTCGCTGGACGCCGAATTCGGGCGCACTACCGATCCGGTACGCATGTACATGCGCGAGATGGGTACCGTCGAGCTGCTCACGCGCGAGGGCGAAATCAAGATCGCCAAGCGCATCGAGGAAGGCCTGACCCAGGTGCTGGCTTCAATGGCCACGTATCCGGGATCCTCGGCTCTGCTGCTGTCCGAATACGCGGGCGTGGCCGAAGGCCGCAACAAGCTCAGCGACATCATCACCGGATTCATTGACCCGAATGCCGATGTCGCGGCGGCCGAAACACCCAGCGCGCCGGACGCACCTGCGGTCGTCGAATCCGCGACCGAAGAAGCGGAAGCCGACAGCGACGATACCCCGGAAGAGGACGCTGCGGCCAAGACCAAGACCGCCAAACCCGGCGACGACGAGGATGAGGACAGCGATGCCGACGCCGAGTCGAACCCCGTGGACACCGGCCCCGATCCGGAAGAGACCGCGCGCCGCTTTGCACAGTTGAAGAAACTGCACGACAAGGCGGTCAAGGCCATCCTCAAACACGGCACCGCCCACAAGAGCACCGTGCGTGCGCGCAAACAACTGGTGGAAGTGCTCCTGCAGCTGAAGCTCACGCCACGCATGACCGAGATGCTCGTGCGCAGCCTGCGGCACATGGTGGACACCGTGCGCACGCACGAACGCGAAATCATGAGCCTGTGCGTCGCCAAGGCCGGCATGCCGCGCAAGGATTTCATCAAGAGCTTTCCGGAAAACCAGACCAACACGCGCTGGCTGGACCGCCAGATCAAATCCAAGCGCAAGTGGTCTGCAGCCCTGGCTAGGCAGAAAGCCGAAGTGGTGCGCATCCAGCACCGGCTCACGGCCATCGAAAAGGACACACACCTGTCGATTCAGGAACTCAAGGAAATCAACCGCCAGATGTCCATCGGCGAGGCCAAAGCGCGCCGCGCCAAGAAGGAGATGGTAGAGGCCAACCTGCGCCTGGTGATCTCGATCGCCAAGAAGTACACCAACCGCGGCCTGCAGTTCCTGGACCTCATCCAGGAAGGCAACATCGGCTTGATGAAGGCGGTGGACAAGTTCGAGTACCGGCGCGGCTACAAGTTCAGCACCTACGCCACCTGGTGGATTCGCCAGGCCATCACCCGTTCGATCGCCGATCAGGCGCGCACCATCCGCATTCCGGTGCACATGATCGAAACCATCAACAAACTGAATCGCATTTCCCGCCAGTTGCTGCAGGAAATGGGCCGCGAGCCAACCCCGGACGAACTGGCCGTCAAGATGGAAATGCCCGAGGACAAGGTACGCAAGGTACTGAAGATCGCCAAGGAACCGATTTCCATGGAAACGCCGATCGGTGACGACGAGGATTCCCATCTTGGTGATTTTATTGAGGATGCTTCGGTGACTTCGCCGGTGGACGCGGCCACCAACGAGAGCCTGCGCGAGCAGACCCACGCGGTGCTGGCAAGCCTCACGCCACGCGAAGCCAAGGTGCTGCGCATGCGCTTCGGCATCGACATGAACACCGACCATACGCTTGAGGAAGTAGGCAAACAATTCGACGTCACGCGCGAGCGCATCCGTCAGATCGAAGCCAAGGCCTTGCGTAAGCTGCGCCATCCGTCGCGCTCCGACCAGTTGCGCAGTTTTCTCGACGAATCCTCATCCTGAGGGCAAGGCTTGCGTGCAAACAACACGGGCCGCGTTCGCGCGGCCTTTGCTGTTTGACTGGCCGGGTCGGAAATAGCGTGCAGCCAGTCTGGTCAGGGCAGGGGGCGAGTGGCACATGCCACCGGGATCGGCACGAATATTTGGGCGGACGAAATACCATGGATGGCTCAGTGTATATCAGTGTATAGACGTTGGGCCTGTAGCTCAGTAGGTTAGAGCAGGGGGTAAGACGGGTGCCTTTATGCGAAGCACCGCATCGCACCCACCGAATGCGAGGTACGATGCCGAGCTGGACGACATACCAGGGATGGTTCAGTGTATAGACGTTGGGCCTGTAGCTCAGTTGGTTAGAGCAGGGGACTCATCTTCAATGGTGACTCTGCGTCGAAAGACGCAGATGCAAACGGGATGAATTCAGGGAAACCTCCACGGCTCACGCCGCTGGCAACCCTGAGCCAAGCCGGCAGTACACCGCCGGAAGGTGCAGAGACTACCTGAGGGCTGAAGTGCCCTTAATGACAGGTAAAAGCGTCCCGCACCCTACCCGCATTTGCGGCGGGTGAAGAGATAGTCCACGCATGCTGGAAACGGCGTGAATAAGTGAATCCCTTGGTCGAAGGTTCGAGTCCTTCCGGGCCCATTTTTGTAAGCCTTAATGATGCTGCGTGCAGGATGGGGCGCATGAAGCGATCGTGGCTCAAGGGAGTTTTGTTCCCGGCGTGCGGCAGTCGAACACTGCCGCTGTCTGCAGTCGCGTTGTGCCTGCTCCTGGCCGGCTGCATCCCGCTCATCCCCTGGCGGGAACCCGTGGTCAAACCGGCGCCACGCGCCGCACTCGCAATATACGCCACGCGCGCGGACGGCATGCCGCTGGCCGACGCCGCCGTTTACCTGCAAGCCCTCGACACCAGCAGGGAACCCCGCACGCTCCGCGCGGCGCGCGCAGACACCGTAGACCTGATCGACCGGCAGTTCCAACCGCGCATACAGATTGTGCACAGCGGCGGCCTCGTGGTGTTCAACAACCTCGACGACGTGGAACACGAGATTTATTCCTTCTCCACTGCGCCCGCGCTCACGCTGCAACTGCGCCCCGGCCAAAGCCGCCGCGTAGTCGCCCCGAACCATCCCACGGTGCTTACGCTCGGATGCAAGATTTACAACGCCATGTTGGCCTACATGGTGGTGACCGACGCCGCGGTCTTCGGCACGACCGACAACAACGGATTCCTGCGCTTCGACGAGTTGCCGCCCGGGCATTACCGTGTGCAGCTCTGGTACGCCGATCCGCGCAGCGGCGCGCATGAAGAATTGGCAAGCGATGCAACCGCGGTCATCGGCCGCGAGCAACTCGTGCGCCTCACGTTGAAATAGGCAATGCACAGCCTGCAACTCAAGATCTTTGCGCTGGTGATGGGCCTGCTGCTGCTGGTCGAGTGCCTGAGTCTGGGCGTGCTCTACCAGCACATGCTCGCGAATACCATCAATGACCTCAACACCCACCTGCAGCAAGGCCAGCAAATCTTCCTCAGCCAGTTCCGGGCGCGCAGCCAGGCGCTGGACGTGTATGCGCAAATTCTGGCCAAGGACTTCGGCCTGCTGGCGGCAATGCACGCCGGACCCAAGAGCTTGCGCGATGCGCTGCTCGTCCGCCAACAGCGGGTCGGCGCCGACTTGGCCGTCGTGGTGGATACACGCGGCAAAATCCTCGCCGAAACCGGTAATCCCGCCCTACCCGCGCCGACCTTTCAAGTGTCCGTGAACGACCGCTCGAGAATTCTGTTCTTCGACAACGCCGGCATGCTGTATCAGATGGCGGGCGCACCACTGAACGCGCCGACCCGCGCGGGCTGGATATATCTCGGCTTTCGCGTGGACGCGACGCTCGCCCAACAACTGGCGGGCAGCACCGCGCTCGAAGTCACGTTCCTGCGCCGCGACACCGCACACCATTGGCAGGTGGTGGCCTCGTCGTTGCCTGCAGAGCCTCGCGCTGATCTTGAGCGGCAATTGAATGCCGCGGATGAGCCGTCGGCCAACGGCATGCTGCGGCTCGCCGGGGACAAGTACCTCGGTTTGGCAACCTTGCTTTCGCCGGCCTCGGCCACACCGGTGAGCGTGCTGCTGCAGACTTCGCAGTCTGCGGCCATGGCGAGTTATCGCTCGTGGTGGCAGCAGGTGATGGGTGTATTGGCGGGCGCGTTGCTGCTCGCGCTGATCGGCGCCTGGCTGCTGGCGCGCCACATAGTGCGCCCCGTACGCCTGCTGGTAAGCCACGCGAGCGCGGTGGCTACCGGCAATTCCACGCAGCCGATCACGCTAAGCCAACGCGGCGAACTCGGTGAGCTGATGCGCGAATTCAATCGCATGCAGGCCGCTGTCAGTCAGCGCGAAAACTCCCTGCGCCATCTTGCCGAGCACGATCCGGTGACCGGTTTGGCCAACCGTTTATCACTGGAAGAACACATCGCGCGGGAAATCGACAAACCGGATGCCGCCAACCGGCGTCTCGCGGTGCTGATCGTGAACCTCGACCGCTTCAAGGACATCAACGACTCACTCGGCTACGATGCCGGCGACCGCATGCTGCGTACGGTCGGCAAGCGCCTGCGCGCCATCGTGGCCGACGATGACGTCGTGGCACGCATCGGCAGCGACGAATTCGGTCTGCTGCTGTGCAACATCACGGTGAGCGAGCTGCACACCCGTCTGGACCCCATCGTGGCGGCGCTTTCCGAGCCACATCCGGCCGAGGGTTTGACGCTGCACGTCTCCGCCGGCACCGGCGTGGCGATTTACCCCGACCATGGCCGCGACGCCAGCGCGCTGCTGCGGCATGCCGACATGGCCAAGGGTACGGCCAAAAGCCGGCGGCTGCCGTACTCGATCTACGACGGCAGCCAGGATCGCCACAGCTTGCTGCGCTTGAGCCTGCTGGCGGAACTGCAAAACGCTATCAACCGCAACGAACTGCAACTGCATTATCAGCCGAAGCTCAGCCTCGACCAGCGCGCTGTGGTCGCGGCCGAAGCCCTGGTGCGCTGGCAACACCCGGCCTACGGCCTGATTCCGCCCGCCGAGTTCATCCCCATGCTGGAGCAGACCGGCAACATCGGCACGGTCACGCAGTGGGCGTTGCGTTGCGCCATCGCCCAGATCAAAGCCTGGCAGCAGGCCGACATGGCCATGAGTGTGGCCATCAACATTTCCGCGCACGATTTGCGCGAGGGCAATTTCGCGCGCGAACTGGAACGCATGCTGCGGGCCGCACATTGCGATCCCCAGCTGCTGGCGCTCGAGATCACCGAAAGCGCGATCATGGAAGACGTGAATCAGAGCGTGGCCACCTTCCGCCGCCTGCGCGGATTGGGCCTGTCGCTCTCCATTGATGACTACGGTACCGGCTACTCCTCGATGGCGCAGCTCAAGCGCCTGCCGGTGGATGAACTCAAGATTGACAAGTCGTTCGTCATCGATATGAACCAAAACACCGACGACGCGACTATCGTGCGTTCCATCATCGAGCTCGGCCACAACATGGGCCTGCGGGTTACCGCCGAAGGCGTGGAATCACGCGCCAGCCTGGGCTTGCTGCGCAAGCTGCACTGCGACACCGCCCAGGGCAACTACATCAGCCGCGCGCTGCACGCCGAGCAATTCCAGCAGTGGTGGCAATCAGGCAGCTGGAAAGCGCGGATCATCGGGTAAAACCCCGCCGCCTCCCTTGCCGGGGTTTTCAGCCGTCAGCCGGATACAGGGGCGAAGCTTAGCAATGCGGCCACGGTACCGCCTGCGGCACAATTCCACTGCATTTTGCCGGCCGCATTGTGTGTTTCAATCCGCAAGGACTCGCCCGCGGCAAGCGTGGCCGGAGGGTAATCCCCGCCGCTGACCGTCAAAGCGCCCCGAAAGACGTGAACCAACCGGTCTTCACCGCCGTTCGACAAACTATGGGGCAAATCGTCCGGCCGCAGTATCACAATGCGATGGGAAAATCGCGCACGCAGACCCAGCACGTTGAAATCGCGCACCGGCCCGTTCAGCAGGTGACAACGGGTGCACGATTCGCCCTTGAAACCGAAAGGCTGGAAAGGCTCCGCAATACGCTGCGGCGGCGCAGACGCGAACCGGAGTTCCATGCCGTTGCCTTCCGCCAGAAGTATCGTCCGATCGTAGCCGGGAAACGCGGAAAACTCACCGTCGCTTTCCACCTCCGCGAGACTCACGCGCCATTCGAAAGGCCGGCCGTCAAGCTGCGCGTCGCGCGGATGCACCGCCAATTCCGTGGTCCAGCCGCGGCCGTTTTTCCAGCGCATGCGCCGGTAATCGCCTGGCATCAGCCGTTGCACCCCGGAGGCCAATTCCTGCACGCTCAGGCCTGCCGGTACTTGGCCTCGTAAGCAAGGCCCATGAGGAGGATTTTGAGCGTGTCCAGCAGGGCGGGCTGCAGATTTACGCGGAACAACTCCATGTCCGGCTGGCTAAGCACCTCGCGTACCACGCCCGAGGGCTCCGACAAGTGTTCGAAGCCGATTATCAGTGCGTAGATTTTTATGAGCAAGGCCGCTCCCCGGCCGGGCTCAAGAAAGCGCAGATAACTCTCGAGCAGCGCGCCGGTCGCTTCGGTGCGGGATTTCAGCAGTGTCTTGAAACCCAGCGCGGCCGCGTAGGGCACGTTGTGCTCCAGCCCGGTGTGCAGGATGGCAAGCAGTCGCAGCAACCGCGGCCGCCCGGCAAACGAGGCAGCAAACAACTCGACCAGACCGTTGATGCTCATCTCCGCACGCCGCGTCTGCAGTGCCGTGTCCAGATCGTCGAACCACCGGCCCAGCTCGTGTTCGCACAACGCCAGGAAAACTTCTTCCTTGCTGCGGAAGTACAAATACAAAGTGCCCTTGGCGAGGCCCGCGTCGGCCGCGATGCGATCCATGGTGAGCTCATCGTAGGCGGTGTCGGCAAACGCGGTGAGCGCAGTCTGCAAGATGGTGCTGCGCCGCTCGGCTTTCTGCTCGTCACTGACCGCCCGACTGCGTGGCCGCATGGCAAACTCCACTCTGACCTTTGGTCATTTATCAATGACCTAGGGTCACTTGTCAAGGGTACCGGTCGCGAGCCAGGTCAGGCGATAGCCCCCGGCCTGCGGCGCCAAGGTATCGCGCAGAAACGTCAGGGAAATCTTCATGAGCTGTTCGCTTTGCCAGGGTGGATTGATCAGCGCCATGCTGCAGGCGCCAAACCCCGGCATGTCCTCGCGCGCAACGTGAAAGTCGGCGCGCAGCATGCGCCACGGTTTCAAACTCAACAGCTTGCGCTCGAAACGCTGTGCCGCCGGCGCATCCTTACACGGATACCACAGCGCATACACTCCCGCCGGCCAGCGCGTATGCAAAGCGCGCAGCGTCTGATGCAGGTGCACAAACTCGGTCGGTTGCTCGAACGTTGGGTCCAGCAATGCCAGACCGCGCCGTTCCGCCGGCGGCGTGAGCGCTTTGAGCATCTCGTAACCATCACGCGCGTGTATTGCGGCCCGCGCCTCGCGGCGCAAATGCGTGCGCAGCAGTTGGGCTTCGTCGGAGCGCAGTTCCGCGAGCACCAGGCGGTCCTGCGGGCGTGCACATCCTGCCGCAATCAGCGGCGAACCGGGATAAAAGCGCGGCAACGCATCGGTTGCAAGTCCGGGATTGACCGCGGCGACGGCCGAGCACAGTGCCGCCACCGGCACTGGGGCCGCGGCACGCAAGGGCCACAAGCGGTGAATGCCGCCCGCGGCCTCGCC
The DNA here is from genome assembly GCA_018971365.1 of Gammaproteobacteria bacterium. Classification (GTDB taxonomy): domain Bacteria; phylum Pseudomonadota; class Gammaproteobacteria; order Natronospirales; family REEB76; genus REEB76. Next base: position 12,293 of record JAGXAZ010000037.1, read on the forward strand.
GCCGCGCCGCGCCTCGGCGCCCCGCAGGTCATAGAGGCCGGCGCCGGCATGGCTGTCGAAATAGCACCAGGGCGTGGGCTTGCGGTTCAGCGCCGCCAGCAGAATCATCAACAAGGTGTGTTTGAATACGTCGGCGAAATTGCCGGCGTGATAGGCGTGACGATAATTCATGCACCGATGATGGCATACAAAGTGTTGCTATGATGAAGCCCCGTTCCATTGCGTTCCCCGCATGCAATTGCTCAAGCGCCTGAGCCCCCTGCACTGGCTGCTGCTCGCGCTCGCCGTGATTTACGGCGTCGCACTGTTCAACCACGGTCCCATACCTTCCATGGAGCCGCGCTTTGCCGAAGCTGTGCGCGAGATGTTCGCGCGCGGCGCGTGGCTGATTCCCATCAAGAACGGCGTGCCTTACATCGAATATCCGCCCCTGTATTTCTGGCTGGCGCTCATAGTCCGGAGCGCGGGCCTGCCGTTGCTTGCCGCCATCCGCTTGCCGGGATACATCGGTTTCCTGCTGTGGGTGTGGTGGCTGGCGCGCCTGCAGCAGGACCTGTTCCCGAACTGGCCACGCTGGCTGCTGGCGCTGACCGCGGCCGCGTTGCCGGCGATTCTCTACAACTTCTTCACCGCCCAGTCCGACAGCCTGTTGATTCTGGGCACGCTCATCGCACTCACGGGATTCGTGCGGCTGCGCACCGATCCCATGCGGCGCGGTTTTCCCTGGGAGCTGTGGCTGGGCGTGCTGCTCGCCACGGCGGCCAAGGGTCCGGTGGGCCTGGCCATCACCTTGCCGGTCATGGCCATCGAGATCGCGTTGGCGGCGTTTCTGAGTTTCCAGCCGGTGATGAGCGAGCGCCGCGGCCTGGGCGTACGTCTGGGCTGGATCTGGCACGAAGCTTGGCGGCTCGCACCGTTGCGCGGTATTGCACTCGCACTTCTCGGCATCGTGCCTTGGTATATCGCGGCCGGTTTCGCCGTGGGCTGGGACTTCGTGCGCGCGGTGCTGGTGTACCAGAATTTCACCCGCTTCCTCGTAGGCTTCGATCACCTGCAACCGTGGTGGCTGTATTTCCAGACCATCTGGGGCGATTTGTTCCCGCTCTCGCTGCTGTTCCCGTTCGGAGTTTACTTCGCGATGCGCCATCTCCGCGAATTCCGCTGGCGCGTGCTGCTGGTGTGGGCGCTGTTCACATTCATGTTCTTCTCGGTCTCTGCCTCCAAACAAAGCAAGTACATCCTGCCGGCCGTGCCGGCCATGGCCGTGATCGGACTCGCGAGCCTCGCACTGCTGTTCAATCCGCGCTGGCGCGTCTGGATCCGTGACAGCCTGCAGGGTTGGGCCGTAGCGCTCATCGTGTTCTTCGGCGCACTGGTGATTGTGTGGCTGCCGTTCCACGACCGCGCCATTGGCGGACTGAACGGTTTCGACCGGATCAAGGCACGGATCGCCAAAAACCCAGGCAGTATCGTGAGTTTCCAATGGCCGCGGCCCATGACGCTGTACGTGTTGGGCGCGCCCATGGATTACGTGCGCTCCAGCCGCCAGCTCTACGCGGAAATCCGCGACGGCAAAATCAAGCCAGGCAATTACATTCTGGTAAACACCAAGTACCTGCCGGGCGGCGGCACGCCGGACGACATGAAATTCCTGCCGCCGCCGCAGGCGCCGTATTTTGAGGAAGTGTTGCGCGTCAAGGCCGAGGACCCGATGGCCTTGTACCGGGTGTTGCCGGCTGCCGCCTCCAGACCGGTACCGGAAACACCGCTTCCACCGCCGTGGCACTGGTGGGAACAGTTCGACACCGACTGAATTAGCCGGTATTTTTCATCCAGCGTCTGAAAGACACTCCGTAGCGCGTGGTCACGAGAATCACGCCGAGCAGAATCACCAGCATTCCCAGCAAGCGCAAGCCCTGCACCTGTTCATCAAGCACCGCCCAGCCGAGCACCAGTGCAATGGCCGGGTTCACGTAGGCGGTGGTGCTGAGCTTGTCGGGCGTGGTGTGATGGATCAGCCACACATAGGTACTGTACGCCACACAAGAACCAAACACGGTGAGATAGGCGAGTGCGCTTATGCCGCGCACACTCCAGTGCCAATGCGCCGGCTCGCCCGCCGCCACCCCGATAATCGTCAGCAACAACCCGCCGCAGAACAACAGCATGCCGGACAGCAGCAACGGCGATATATTCAGGCTGAAACTGCGGCCGTAAATCACGCCGATGCCCCAACACAGAGAGGAAAGCAGAATCAGCAACTGCGCGCCGAAGTGGCTGAGCGTGAAATGCGCACCGGGCATCAGCATGAGCACGGTACCGGCAAACCCGATGAGCAGGCCGACCTTCACCCGCAAGCTGAGTGCGTGCCCCCGCGGTCCCAGGGTGCCGAACCATGCAACCCACAGCGCCGAGGTGCTGGCGATCAACGCCGCCATATTCGAATGCACTTCGACTTCCGCCCAGGTGACCAACCCATTGCCGGCCGCCACCATGAGCACCCCCATGACCAGCGCGTGCAGCCAATCGCGCGCGTTGCCCGGCCAGATGCGCTCGCGCACACAGGCGATGCCCATGATCACGAGGCCGGCGATGAGGTTGCGCACGCCGGCAAGCAGCGCCGGCGGAATATCGCGCACGCCGATGCGGATGCCGAGATACGT
>JAGXAZ010000038.1 GCA_018971365.1 Gammaproteobacteria bacterium
TAAGGTACGCTCAACTATAGCGCTCTAGTTCGCTAGAGCAGCAGCGGAGAGGCACATGGATCCCAAATGGAGCGACAACCAGCCGATCTACCGCCAATTGCGGGATCGGGTAGTGTCCATGATCCTTGAGGGCAGTCTCAAGGAAGGCGATCCGCTGCCCTCGGTGCGTACCATCGCCGCCGACTATCAGATCAACCCGCTCACGGTGCTCAAGGGTTACCAGGTGCTGGTGGATGAGGAACTGGTGGAAAAACGCCGCGGCCTCGGGATGTTCGTGAAGACCGGCGCGAGCCGTGCGCTCATGAAGAACGAGCGCGAGGTATTCATGAAAACCGAGTGGCCGCAGATTGTGCTGCGTATCCGCCGCCTGGATCTGGATCCAAGGGAATTGTTGAACGCCGTGGACGACGGCAAACGGAGCAAGTCATGAGCACATTGGTGAAAGCCCGCGGTCTTACCAAGCATTACGGTGCCCTCGCCGCGCTCGACAAGGTGGATTTCGACATCGAGGAAGGCCGCATCGTCGGGCTGATTGGTCCGAACGGCGCCGGCAAGACCACGGCGCTCAAGGCCATTCTTGGCTTGACCGATTTTGATGGCGAGCTGGATGTGCTCGGCCACGATCCGCGCAAGGGCCGCGAAAAGATGATGCGCGAGGTGTGTTTCATCGCCGATGTGGCCACGCTGCCGCGCTGGCTCAAGGTGGCCCACGCGATCGAATACGTCGAGGCGGTGCATCCGCGCTTCAGCCGCACACGCGCCCTGCACTTTCTGGAGCGCACCAAGATTTCACAGGCGAGCCGCGTCGGCCAGTTGTCCAAGGGCATGGTCACGCAACTGCATCTGGCGTTGATCATGGCGATTGACGCCAAACTGCTGATCCTCGACGAACCCACGCTCGGCCTCGACATTCTGTACCGCAAGGAGTTCTATTCCAACCTGCTCAATGATTATTTCGACGAGAAACGCACCATTTTGGTTACCACCCATCAGGTCGAGGAAGTGGAAAAGCTGCTCACCGACCTGATGTTCATCCACAACGGCCGCATTGTGCTCAACGATTCCATGGAAGGGGTAAGCGAAAAATACGCCGAGGTACTGGTGAACGCGGAGCGTGTCGAGCAGGCACGCGCGCTCATGCCGCTGCATGAACGCGAGGTATTCGGCAAGAAATTGTTCCTGTTTGAAGGCGCGGATCAGGCCAAGCTGCGGGATTTGGGCGAAATCCACACTCCAAGCATCGCCGATCTGTTCGTGGCGAAGATGAAAGGAGAAGTGCAATGAACGCCATCCGGCCGTATTGGATGCTCGCGAAACGTGAAGTCTGGGAGCACAAATCGCTGTGGATCGTGCCGATCGTGGTGGCCTGCCTGGTGGCGCTCGGCAGCTCGTACGGCGGTGTGGCGCTGATCGTGGCCGCGCATCAGGGCGTGATCACGGTCAACAATATGGGCATCAGCGGGGACGCGCGCGGCGGGCTGCATATCGCAATGCTGGCGATGGCCGGCCTCTTCAACGTGGTGATGCTGTTCATGGTGTGGTTCTACCTCATGGACAGCCTGTACGCCGACCGCAAGGACCGCAGCGTGCTGTTCTGGCGCTCCATGCCGGTGTCGGACACCGCTACGGTGCTGTCGAAGCTGTTCACCGGCATGGTGACGGCGCCGGCGTTCATGTTTGTACTGGTGGTCATCGTCGAAATCGTGGCGGGCATGATCTTCACGATTGCCTCAGGCATCATCGGGGTCAATCTGCTGCATGAGGCGTTCTATCCCGGCACCATCATCCTCACCTGGATCGTGCTGGCCTTTGCGCTCATCCAGCAGTCGCTGTGGCTGCTGCCCTACTGGGGCTGGTTCTTGTTGTGCTCGGCCTGGGCCAAGAAGCTGGTGCTGGCTTGGGTGGTGCTCATCCCGCTCGGCGCGATTCTCATCGAGCTGATTGTGTTTCGCAGCCACTACCTGAGCGACGGCATCCTGGGCCATATCGGCCGCGGTCTGGTGCTGTTCGGAAGCTATGGCAAGCATGGCCCACAGATGGGCTTCCATGGCGGCGCGCACATCTTCGGTCAGCCGGGCGACATTGCGGTCACCCTCGGCAGCGTGGCGTATATGTTCACTCTGCCGGAAATGTGGATCGGCGTCGGCATCGGGATTATCTTCATCCTCGGCGCCATTTGGCTGCGCCGCCATCGCTCGGAAATCTGAGGCCCCCTTGAAACGCTTGCTTACTCTGGGATTGCTGTTGAGCGTGCCGGTAGTGGCCTTCGCCGCCGGCACGCGCACGTTGACCGCCGACGTTTCCGCGAGCGGAATTGAAACACTCGCGATTACCGCAGGCGTGGGCGAGCTCCGGGTCACGCCGTCCGCAGACGACGCGGTGCACGTGAGCGTGCGGCTGGAGCAGAAATCGCGCGAGTTTCTGTGGTTCTTCCACTGGCAGAGCCGCACCACGACACGCGAAATCCAGAGCGCACAGATTGTTCAGCAACGCCAAGGCGATCACCTGGAGTTGTCGCTGGGATCCAGCAGCAAGCTGGATACGAATCAGGTGAAACAACACTGGGACCTGCAAATTCCCGTGCGCCTGGCGCTGGCCTTGAAAATGAAGGTCGGTCAAGTCAACGTGCAGGGTGTCGCCGGCGGAGTCAACGCCGATCTCAACGTCGGCGAAATTGACGTGGATGTGCCACACGGTCCGCTGCAGGCGAGCGTGAACGTCGGCCAGATCAGCGCCACATCCGCGACTTCCGCGCCCGGACCCATAAACCTGTCGAGCGACATCGGCGAAGCTGCAGTGTTCATTCAAGGCAAGCGGGTGCGCGGTGGCGACCGCCACAGCGGCCTCGGCCGGCGCATTTATCTGTCCGGCAGCGGCCCGGACAGCATGAAACTCGACGTCAACGTGGGTGAGGTGGATCTGCGGCTGACCTCGCCGGAGGCGGGAGCCAAGCCCTAGGAAAGACATGTACTTTTTTACCGAGGCCCGCCGCGTCTGTATTGCATGCGATCTGCGGTGGGGCTTGGCAGGGTCCCCGGACGCCTCCAGAAGGGCACGTACTTGGAAAGGTTGTCGTTACAGGCAAATAGTAGACAAGGAGGACGCTATGCTACGTGAACGCGCGCTGAAAGGGGTACTGGTGTTGATAGGGCTGCTCTTTTTGGCAGGAGCCTATCTGATTGTGCGACCGCCGTTTAAAGATGAAACATTCCGCATGATGCTGAGTCTGTACGTTACCTTGGGCGTTTTTCTGCTGCTCGCGGTGCGTAACCCTGTGCAGCACCGCAGCCTGATTGCCTTTGCCGCCTGGTCGAGCCTGGCGCATGCTGGCATCATGGGATTCCAGGTATTCCGCAACTTGATCTCCACCAACGAGTTGCCGGGTGTAATTGCACTGGCCGTCATCGGTATAGTCCTGATTGTCCTCGCGCCGCCCAAAGTTGAGCCGGCCGTCACCTGATCGCGCATTCATCTGCCGCGCTGGACCCGCTTCCGCACCCCGTCTAGAATCAGGCATCGAGGATTGCATGCAACTCATCGGTTCGCTTTCCAGTCCCTACGTGCGCAAAGTGCGCGTGCTCATCGCCGAGAAGGGTCTGGACTGCCCGCTGAAGCTGGAAGACGTGTGGGCCGCGAACACCAAGATTCAGCAAAACAATCCGCTCGGCAAGGTGCCGTGTCTGATTCTGGAAGACGGTCGCGCGCTCTACGATTCACGCGTGATCTGCGAATATCTCGATTCCCTGCCGCCCGCCAATACATTGATCCCCGTTTCCGGCTCTGAGCGCATCGAGGTGCTGCGCTGGCAAGCACTGGCCGACGGTGTACTGGACGCGGGTGTGCTCATGCGCCTTGAACAAACCCAGCGCGAGCCCCGGGAGCGCAGCGAGAAATGGCTGACGCGCCAGCGTGGCAAAGTAACCGCGGGCCTGGAATCCATGGCGAAGGAGCTGGACGATCGCGAATGGTGTGCGGGCGCGCGCTTCACGCTGGCCGACATTGCCGCCGGCTGCGCACTGGGCTGGTTGGCATTGCGTCTGCCCGAGATTGACTGGCGCGCCGCGCAGCCGAATCTGGCGCGGCATTACGCCAAACTCATGACGCGGCGTTCCTTTGCCGACAGCGTGCCGAAATAATTGTGTTGTAGGAGCGGCTTCAGCCGCGATTTCAATTAGTGAATCGCGGGCGGGACGGCCGCTCCCACAATATTGCTGATCCTACAGGGGCAAAAGCTCAATCGCGGAAGTTCACGTATTGCAGCGGCTGACCCAGCTTGGCGGCGCGTAACAACGCAATCACCGCCTGCAAGTCGTCGCGCTTCTTGCCCGAGACGCGCACTTCCTCGCCCTGGATCGCCGTCTGCACCTTCAGGCCGCTGTCCTTGATGAGCTTGACGATTTTCCTGGCCAATTCCTTGTCTATGCCCTGTTTGACGTTGATTACCTGCTTGGCCTTGTCGCCGCCCATGGCCTCGATTTTCTGTGGATCGAAGCTCGCCACGTCAATGCCGCGCTTGGCGGAACGCAGATAAAGAATCTCCTGCACCTGTTTTAACTGGAACTCGCTGTCCGCATACAGCATCACCAGATTTTCCTGGCGCTCGATTTTGGCGCTCGAGCCCTTGAAATCGTAACGCGTGCCGATTTCGCGGCTTACCTGATTCACGGCGTTGGCAAGTTCGGCCGTGTTGACCTTGGAAGTGATGTCGAAGGAAGGCATGAAAACTCCTTAAGAGCACCTAACAAAATGAACGCCCGTGACAATCCCCCCGCGCGCAGAACGCTCCGCCCCCCTTTTGCAAAGGCGGATGAGGGGGGATTTCGGTTTGCCGGAAGCCAGCACAGCACATTTTGTTAGACGCTCTAAGCCGGATCGCGGTTGAAAGCCGCTCCTACAATTTGACGTGCACGGCTGCGGCCGCCAAGACTCGCGATAATCGCCGTGTTCCTGGCGGTGGCCGATGGGCTCGCAGAACGTGGTGCCGCCCGCGTGGCGCACGGTGAGCAGCGTGATTTCATACTCGAAATTCACGAAACCTTCCACGATCACCCGGCCCTGGCCGGTACGCCCGCCTTTTTGGGCGTAATCCCAGGCGGTGGCGATATCCGTTTCCTTTTCGATGACGCTCTGACCCTTGCCGGAGGAACACATCACCGGCTTCACCACGCAGGGCAGACCTATCTATGGCTTTGACGGCCGTGCGGAATTCTTCCGTTGTGTCAGCAAAGCGGTAGGGTGAAGTGCGAATCTTCAATTCCTCCGCCGCCAGCCGACGAATGCGCTCCCGGTCCATGGCGAGGCGTGCGGTACGCGCCGTGGGAATCACGGTCCAGCCTTCCTTTTCGAGTTCCAGAAGCGTGGGTGTGGCGATGGCTTCCAGCTCCGGTACAACGTAGTGGGGCTTCTCCAGCTCCACCACGCGTCGCACTTCCGCGCCGTCCAGCATGGGGATGACGTGTGAACGGTGTGCTACCTGCATGGCAGGCGCGTGCGCGTAACGGTCCACCGCGATGACCTCAACGCCGAAGCGCTGCGCCTCAATCGTTACTTCCTTGCCGAGTTCACCCGAGCCCAAGAGCAGCAGACGTGTGGCCCTGGGTGAAAGCGGTGTTCCGATGCTGGTCATGCAGTGCCCTTGATGGGAGATGCCTTGAGATGCGCGCCGCGCAACAGAATCTCATCGCCGATTTCCAGATCTTCAGGGGTGCCCCAGAGTACCAGCACATCGCCGGTCCTCAACACGGTATCGGGCGAAGGCTGGCGGCCGATCACGCCTTCGCGGCGCAGTGCAGTAACCACAACCTTGTGCGCCCGGAGATCAAGTTCACCGAGGCTTTTGTTGATGGCGTGCGCACCGGGCTCCAGCGCCACGGTGTGAAGCTGTTCGCGGAAGGCATGGCTGGGATCAATCGGCAAGGCATCCTGGCCGCGGAAGACGCTGCGCAGCAGGCTGTAGCGGTGCGCGCGCACGTCCTGAACCTTGCGCAGGATCTTCTTCATCGGTACGCCCAGCAGTTGCAGCAGGTGCGCGGCCACCATGAGACTGGACTCCAGAGTCTCGGGGATCACTTCGGTCGCGCCCGCCTGCATGAGTTTGTCCAACTCCGCGTCGTCGCGGGTGCGCACCAGCACGGGTATATCCGGACGCAGCTTCTTCACGTGCTCCAGAATCTTGAGAGCCACGGGAATGCGGAAATAGCTGATGACCACGGCACGTGCATGCTCCACGCCCGCGGCCTTGAGCACCGCCGGATTGGTGCCGTCGCCGTAATAGGCGGGATCACCGGCTTCGCGTGCTTGTTTAACGCGTATTGGATCCAGATCCAGGGCCACGAAGTCGAAACCTTCGGGTTCGAGAAAGCGCGCCACGTTCTGGCCGACGCGGCCGTAGCCCACGATCACCACGTGGTTCCGGAGATGCAGTTGCTGCTGGCCGATGTCGTGCATCAGGCGGTCGTGTTCCTCGCCGCTCCGGTCGCGCGGGTACAGCCGGTTGGCCAACGCGCCGTTGAAGCGGATCAGCAGCGGGCCTACGAGCATACTGATGACGATTACCGCCAGACCGAACTCCGCGACCGGCGCGCGGATCACCGCTTGGGCCAGACCCAGGGCCAGCAGGGCAAAACCGAATTCACCGCCCTGATTGAGCGCCAGCGCCGTGCGCAGCGCCGTAGCGCGGTCGCCGCCCAGCACGCGCGTCAGTGCCCCCACGAGCAGGGTCTTGAACAGCATCAGCAACGCCACGCTCGCGAGCAGCAGCCACCAGTGGCGCACGAGGGTGTGCGGATTGATGAGCATGCCGACGGTGACGAAAAACAGGCCGAGCAGGATGTCGCGGAACGGGCGGATGTCGGCTTCCACCTGATGGCGGTACTCGGTTTCCGCCAGCATCATGCCGGCGAGGAACGCCCCCAAGGCCAGCGACAGCCCGAGCGCTGCCGTGCCCCAGGCGCTGGCGAGCGTGAACAGCAGCACCGCAAGCGTGAACAATTCGGCCGAGCGCGTGGTGGCGATCTGGTGGAACAGCGGACGCAGCAGCCAGCGGCCGAACGCCAGGATCACGATCACCGCGAGCGCGCCCTTGCCGAACGCCAGCAGCAGCGCGCGTGCCAGCTCCGTTCCGATGCCGTGGGTCAGGCCGGGAATCAGGATCAGGAACGGAATCACCGCCAGGTCCTGGAACAGCAGCACGGCGATGGTGAGCCGTCCGTGCTGCAGGTTGAGTTCGTTCTGTTCCGCGAGCTGCTTGACCACGATGGCGGTGGAGGACATGGCAAAAGCGCCGCCGATGACGATGGCCACCGGCAGCGTCACGCCAAACAACCAGGCGGCGAGCGTAGTGCCGGCGGTGGTCAGCAATACCTGCAGTCCGCCCAGCACCAGCACCGCTTTGCGCATCACGATGAGCCGTGGCAGCGAGAATTCCAGGCCGAGCGTGAACAACAGAAACACCACGCCGAACTCCGCGAGGTCGCGCGTGTCTTCGGTGTCCGCGATCCAGCCGAGACCGTGCGGGCCGACGATGAAGCCGGTGGCCAGATACGCAATGACCGTGGGCAGCTTGACGCGCTTGAGCGCCACCACCACCAATACCGCGGCGGCCAGCAATATCAGGATGGAGCGCAGGGTGGTGTGTTCCATGGCGTGCGCGTGGTTTTCGGACCGGCCAATCTTACCGGAACCCCGGCGCTATACTGGTGACGAGCGGTTCCGCTGTGCTACCCGGGCATCCGGCATGTTCAGACGACTGATTTATCTGACCGCCTTCGGCCTGCTCGCCGCGGCGCTGCTTGGCAGCACGCGCTGCCAGAACACCGTCAACAACGGCATCGGGCCGGACGGCGCCAATTTTGTGACCACGCTGGCCGTGGAAGACGCCAACGGCAATGCCGCCAGCAGTTTTTCCGCTGGTCAGCAGATTCAATTCGTGCTGAGTGTACGCAATCGCAGTACCACCAGCCAGACCATCAGCTTCAGTACTGCGCAGCAGTTCAACTTCGCGGTGGTAAACAGCGGTAGCGCCACGGAAGTGTGGACTTGGTCACTGGGCCAGGCATTTTCCCAGATCGCCACCCGTCTCACGTTGCAGGCCGGCCAGACTCAGACGTTCACCGTCATCTGGAACCAGGTCGGCGACAACGGGCAGTTGGTGCCGAGCGGGAATTACGAAGTCATCGGCGGACTTACCTGCAACAGCGGCAGTGCCTCCGGTTCGTCGAATTCTTCCGCCAACGTCGCGTGCATGCCGAGCGGTGTGCCGGGTTCCGGTAATCTGGCGCCGAGCGTGTACGTTTCCACGCTGGTGCCGTTTACCATCCAGTGAACCCCGAAGGACTATACTGAATTGAGTCATGTTTTCTCATGGTTGATCCGGGGTGGCCCATGCGCCTGCTCTCCCGTTTACCCGCAATCCTCCTGTGTGTCGGGCTTCTGCTCGGCAACACGCAGTGTCAGCAGGGCAACAGCAGTAGTAGTGGCAGCGGCGGCTCAGCGACTTTCGTAACCAGCATGGCGGTCGAGAATGCGAATGGCATCCCTACCACGAGTTTCGCGTCGGGTGAGAGCATTCAGTTCGTATTGAGTGTGCGTAACCGCACCGATATGCCGCAGACGATCACCAGCCAGGTGTGCGTGTCGCAGTTTGACACGGCAGTGGTGACCGCCGGAACAGCGAACGTGGTATTCAATGGCCCGGTCCCCGGAATGCAATGCATGGCCATCAGTCTGGACGGCGTACCCATGAGCTTCGCGGCAAACGAGACAAAAACCTTCACGGTAATCTGGAATCAGACTGATCTTGCGGGCGGTTTGGCGGTGCCGGGCAACTATGAAGTCATGGGCGGTGTGGTGTGCTGGAATCCACCGTCGAACGGAAGCCCCGCAGGTTACGACACGGTGAATTGCATGGCACCCAGTGTTCCCGCGCCCCAGGAACTCACGCCCACACAGTACCGTTCCGCCCTGGTGGCGTTCACGATTCAGTGAATGCGTTTCCCGTCATGCGTTACGGAGGCTGTATGCATACCGGTTTTTTTTGGCGGCGTGTTGCTGGTCATGTCGGTTTTACCGGGGCCTGCGCTGCGGGCAGCGCAATCGCCGGCGCACTGCGATGCCGACAACGGCGGCATCACGCTGCCGGTGGGTTTCTGCGCCACGGTATTTGCCGACAACCTTGGCACTGCACGCCGGTTGACGGTTGCGCCTGACGGCGACGTGTACGTGGCACTACTTAGCCCGGAATCCGGCGGCGGCATCGTGGCCTTGCGTCCGGGCGCGGACGGTCGTGCCGCCGAAATCAAACGCTTCGGGGAATACGGCGGTACCGGTATCCGCGTACACGCGGGCTATCTGTATTTCGCCACGCCCACCGAGGTGCTGCGTTACAAACTCGTGCCGGGACAGTTGTTGCCGGACACCACGCCCGAGGTGGTGATTGGCGGATTCCCCGAGCAGGACGAGCACGCGGCCAAGACCTTCGCGTTTGACGATGCGGGACATATTTACGTGAACGTCGGCGCACCTTCGAATGCCTGCCAGCGCGAGGACCGCGGCCGCGGCTCGCCCGGCATCCGGCCGTGTCCCTATCTCACCGAGCACGGCGGCATCTGGGAATTCAATGCCGACAAGATCAACCAGCATTTCCCGCAGGACGGGCAGCGCTATGCGACCGGCATCCGCAACGGCATGGCGATTGCGTGGAACGTGGCGGTGCAACAGTTATATGACCTGCAGATGGGACGCGACCAGTTGTACGACAACTGGCCCGAGCTGTACACGCCGCAGCAAAGCGCCGAGTTGCCCGCCGAAGAATTCCTGCGCGTTGGCCGCGGCGACAACTTCGGCTGGCCGTATTGCTACTACGATCAGTTGCAGCACAAACGGGTGCTGGCGCCGGAATACGGCGGCAACGGCAAGCAGGTGGGCGAATGCGGCCAATACGGCAAACCGATTCTTGCCTTCCCCGGCCATTGGGCACCCGAGGCTCTGGCGTTTTACACCGGCGACGCATTTCCGACCGCGTACCGTGGCGGTGCGTTCATCGCGTTTCACGGCTCCTGGAACCGCGCGCCGTTGCCGCAGGCCGGCTATCAGGTAGTGTTCGTGCCGTTCAAGGGCGCAGTGCCCGCAGGCGGCTATCAGGTGTTTGCCGGCGATTTTGCCGGCGTGAGTCCGCTGGCTTCGCCGGACGACGCGCACTTTCGGCCGAGCGGCGTGGCCGAGGGACCGCACGGCGCTCTTTATATAAGTGATTCGCAGCACGGGCGCATCTGGCGGGTAATCTATCAACGTCGTTGATCGCAGTTGCCAGTCGCACGCGTACCGCTATCATTGAAATTTCTCCGGACCTGTGCGCATGCGGCTGGCCGTATTGATCCTCGTAGTGGTGGTCGTGCTGGCCGGATTGACGCTCGCCACGCTCGGTCTGCGGCACCGGCACGTCCCGCTCGCGATCAGCAGCCTGCACGGGCTCGCCGGTATCGCGGCGATCGTGTTGCTGATTATCCTGGACACGCATTTCCCGCATGACCGTGCGCTCATTGCGGCCACGGTACTGTTTATCCTGGCGGCCACCGGCGGTTTGATGTTGTTTGCATTTCGCGCCGCACACCAGACTTTGCCAAGCGCCATCATGGTGCTGCACGGTGGCTTCGCGCTGGTCGCGCTGATTGTGATGCTCATCGGTTATGCGCACACCGGATGATGGCGGTGTTGCCAGACAATGAATCCCGGGGCATTCCCGTGACGGCCGTGCAACTGGCCGCGACGCTGCTCGGGTTCGCGGGCACCGCGCTGGTTATCGTGCAGGCAGCCGTGTGGGTGAAGCAGAGTCATGCGAGTGTTGCGGCGCTGGCACTGACTGCCTGCACGCCGCTGATTGCGGCGCTGGTGTTTGCCGCGGTACCCAGTCGCACACCCGAAAGCGGCAGCGTCCGCCATTACTCACCTCGTGCGTTCATGCTTTGGATCACGCTGAGTCTGCCGGTGGCGCTTACCGCCCTCGCCCTGGTCCTGATCGGTATCAGCGGCAGCTTTGCCGACTATTTTGGACTGGCCCTGCTGGTGGCGGTTAATGCCGGGCGCAATCTGCGGGACTGGCTGCATGCCCTGTGGCTGGACAAGCCCGGACACTCCGGCTGAAGTGTGCGCCTCCGGCTGGTCACGGGCGAAGGCATTACCGCCCCAAGCATGTCCCTGGAGGCCGCGCCACATCTGGGCTTTGAGCCTTCTCCTTAAACCCATAGCCGGGGACGTGAGGCTAGGTTACTCTATTTTGCATAATATAAACCGAATTGCCCCCATACCGGGGTGCAAGGTCATGGGGTTTAATCGCAGTCCATGGGGAGCTTGGCAAATATCCTGAAAGGCATGCGCCTGTGGCGCTGGCTGCCCGGCATCGGCATTGCGCTGCTGCTGACGGCTGCAGCCGCGCTGCAATTCGGACACGGTGCTGAAGCCCTGGTGGCGCGCGCCGGGCTGTCGCTCGTACCGCAACGTCCCCCCAATCCCGACGTGGTGGTGGTCGCCATGGACGTTACGGCGCTGCAGACCCATGGGCCCCGGCCTTGGCGTCGCGACCTGTTTGCACAGCTGACCGCGCAACTCTCGGCCGACAGGGCGCGGGTGATCGCCTATCTCCCGGAATTCAGCGCGCCGCAGAATGCCGAGGCGCTGCAATATCTGCACGACCTCGCGTCCCTGGAGGTGTTCAAAAGGGATCGGAAAGCCGCGCACAAAATTGCGGAGGCACGGGCTGCGCTTTCCACCGATCAGGCGTTTGCCGACAGCATCGCCAACGCCGGCAATGTGATCCTGGCCGCGTATGGCGTCGTGGGGCCGGTGTCAGCCGCTGCGCCCGTGCCTACATGGTTGAATCGGAAGATGCAGGTACCGCAACCCCAACCTTCGATGACAACCGGTTGGCTTTTCCGGCCCGAGAGCGCCAGCCTTGACCCGCCGCTCGAGACGTTTGGACAGGCGGCCAGCGGCATCGGCTGGTTGTCGGATTCCCCGCCTGCGGATTTGTACAACCTGATGGTCAACGTGCACGGTCAATTGTTCCCGGGTTTTGCTTTGCTGGTGGCGGCGCGCGATTTGGGGCTCGGCAACGACGACATCGTCGCGCATGCAGGCGGCGGTATCAGCCTGGGCGATGAATATCTGTTTACCGACGCGCAGTTGCGTGCCCAATTGCGTCGCTACGCGCGCGGCGCCGGTCGCAGCGCCATACCAGTGTATGGCTTCGATGCGGTTCTCAACGGGCAGGTGCCTGCGGAGAATCTTGCCGGCAAGACCGTGATCGTCGGTCCGAGTGGCGGGGATGCGCAGACCCTGGCCGCGGCCACGGCAGTTTCCCGCATCCTGAACAACGACTTGGTGGCTGCGCCCTGGTGGGCGTGGGCGCTACGCGCACTGATGACATTGCTGGTGGGCGTGTACCTGACGGTCATGGTAAG
This sequence comes from Gammaproteobacteria bacterium, assembly GCA_018971365.1. Lineage (GTDB taxonomy): Bacteria > Pseudomonadota > Gammaproteobacteria > Natronospirales > REEB76 > REEB76. The sequence continues at coordinate 12,456 of JAGXAZ010000038.1, forward strand.
CCGTATGCGGCGTTGGCCGGTGCTGGTCGCGAGTGTGCTGTTTTTGATTGTGCTGGTGAACGCCGAATTCATCCCGCTGCTCGCTCGCGGCGTCTGGTTGCCGCTGATCCTGCCGATCCTGTTCTTGGTTGTTGGGTATGCACTGGTGGCGACGCTGCAGTGGTTGCACGAGTGGCACGGCGTCCCCAACGCGGAATTCTCCGAAACCAACCGAGAGCTGGCGCTCGCGTGTCAAGCCCTCGGGCGCTACCACGACGCGCTCACGTATTTCGGCAAATGTCTGCCGTCCGCGGCTTTGCATGAAAATCTGCTGCACCTCGGGCACGAACACGAACGCCATCGCCGCTATCCGGAAGCCATCGAGGTGTACAGCGATATGGAGCGGCGCATGCCGGAATTCGGCAGCGTCGCCGAGCGCCTGCGCAAACTGCAGGCGCTTGACCGCCAAGCGACGCTGACTCCCGTGCGCACCGGCGGGCCCATTCTGCTCACCGACGACGGCCTGCAGAAGCCGGTGTTGGGTCGTTACCAGCTGCTGCGCGAGCTCGGGCGCGGCGCCATGAGCGTGGTGTACCTGGGCAGCGATCAGAAAATCAATCGCACCGTGGCCATCAAGACCTTGAATTTCGCCAGCGAATTTTCCGGCGGCATGCAGCAGGAGGTCACGCGGCGCTTCTTCCGCGAGGCGGAAACCGCAGGCCAGCTGAATCATGCGAACATCGTCACCATTTATGACGTGGGCGAGGACCAGGGGCTGGCGTACATCGCCATGGACTACGTCGCCGGCATACCGCTGCAGGATTACGCCGTGCCGGGAAGCCTGCTGCCGATCGAGGAAGTTCTGGCCATCGTCATTAAGATTGCCGAGGCGCTTGATTATGCGCATGCGCGCGGCGTGGTGCACCGCGACATCAAACCCGCGAACATCCTGTACGAGCGTGATACCGGACGCCTGAAGATCACCGATTTCGGCGTGGCCGGAGTACTGAACGCCAGCAAGACCCGCACCGGCACGATACTCGGCAGCCCGTCCTACATGTCACCGGAACAAGTGGGCGGCGGAAAGGTGGACGGGCGCAGCGATCTGTATTCCCTGGGCGTGACGCTGTACCAGTTGCTGCGCGGCGAGCTGCCGTTCGAGGCGTCGACGCTGACCGGACTCATGTTCAAGGTGGCGAATTCAGCCCCACCCGATGTCAGCTTCCTGCGGCCGGACATCTCGCCGGTGCTCAAAGCACTGGTGGACCGCGCGCTGCAGAAAAAACCCGATGCGCGCTTCCAGACCGGAGCGGAATTGGCGAATGCCGTGCGCCAATGTCGCGGCCGTGCCCGGCGCGCGGGCTGAAAGCCGCGACCGCGTCACGTCCCCGGAATTTTCCGGATACGACTTCGGGGGATGCCTGTGCTAGATTAAGTGCCATTGGGGATTCAAGTGCTTGCGTAAACAACCTTAGACAGCATGTAAGGAGTAACTCATGTCAAGGCAAATGTGGTTAAAGTTCTCGAGCGTGTTGATTTTATGTGCGGGCCTGCCAATAGCGGCGTATGCGGCCGACGGCAATTTCAGTTACAACTACGCCAACGGCGGCTATGTGAGCGAAAGCCCGAGCAACGGTTCCAGCCTGAATGGTCTTGGCGTGGACGGCTCCTATACCTTTACGCCCAACTGGCACGCGTTCGCAGGCTACAGCCATCTCACCTGCTGCAGCGTCAGCGTAAACAATTTCAACGTGGGCGCCGGTTATCACATGGATCTGAGCAATCAAGTGGGGTTGTTTGTTGAAGGCGAATTTTTGCGCGTCAATGGGGCCGGTAACAGCAATAACGGCTGGGGCGTGGACGGTGGCGTGCGCTTCGCCATCAACTCGCAGTTCGAAGTGGACGGCTTCGTGAGCCACACCGATGTCAACACCAACCCGAGCAGCACGGAGAACACCATCGGTGTGCGTGGCCTGTTCAACATCAACCAACAGTGGAGCGTGTTCGCGAGCTATTCCAACAACTCCAACTTCAACACCTTTCAGGCCGGCGTGCGCTTTTATTATTGAGTGCCTGCCGCTGTGCCATCCAAGCCCCGGTCACACCGGGGCTTTTTTTCAGCACTGAAGCCGCATTTCACGTACGCCGCAGATACTCGGGATCCACAAGTCTTGTCATACGACGTTGCCTACCTATACGATGGGTGCGCAATCGCCTCACCCCCAGCTTTCGGGAGCCGTCATGCACAAGTTTCTGATGCTGCTGATCGCAATAGCGATCGCCGTGCCCTTGACCGCACACGCCGCCGCACCCGATTACAACACCGTGGATCTGGGTTATACCAAGGGTGCCACCACCGGCTTCAGCGGCGGCAGCGGTTACCAGCTGGCCGGCAGCTATGCCTTCGACACCTACTGGTTCGTCGCCGGCAATTACGCCCAGAACCGATTCAACGGCGGCATCCTCAC
>JAGXAZ010000039.1 GCA_018971365.1 Gammaproteobacteria bacterium
TGTACAACACGTTGCGTCTGCTGTCCGACAAGGGCCTGATACGCGAAGTGATTGTGGATCCCACGCGCGTGTTTTACGACCCGACCACGAATGCGCATCACCATTTTTACAATGCAGACACCGGCGAGTTGGCCGACATTCCCCAGGATCAAGTCGAGTTTGCGAAACTTCCGGCGCCACCGCTCGGCACCGAGCAGGATGGCGTGGAGGTTATCGTGCGCTTGCGGCGCCGCCACCGGCGCTGAGATTTACGCCCCTGAAGCCATCCGCTATACTCGCGCGCGCTTGAAATCCCCGTATTGCATGCCGGCGTAGCTCAGTTGGGTGAGGCCGGTGATTTCATCGGAATGCCGGTGGCATTCCGATCCGGCCGAACGCCTGAACAGGGATGTTCAGGCCGGGGATCGAAGAAGCACTATCGTTTTGCCAGGGATGGCCGAATGACGTTTATCGTTGGGCCGGCGTAGCTCAGTTGGTAGAGCAACGCATTCGTAATGCGTGGGTCGGGAGTTCGACTCTCTCCGCCGGCACCAATTCTTCTGCCATCCGTCCCGGGTTTACCTGAACTGGCGCTTCCATGCTTCCGGTGCCGGTCGCTTGACGTTGATCCAAATAACAGCCTGGGTGCCCAGCGTGGAATCATGAACAGGGACCGAGTCCGGCGACGAGGCATATGATCGCAAAACACCTGCCGCGTACCTGTGCATTGGCCGTGCTTTTGAGCATATCCGCCGCCGCTTCTGCGCAGGACGCACCTGCATCTGTAAACGGCGGTATGATGACGAGCAGTGCAGATGTAGCGGTGCATCCTTCTCCGCTTTGACGCAGATCGGACTGTGGCGAAACGAAAATTCAAACATGCGTTGGCTGTGATAACGGTACTGGCCGCAACTGCTTTATACGCGCTAGCGCCCGTAAGCTACGCCGCCTGCGTCGCCATGGCTTTCAGTCCAGCACCTGTTCACTGTCAGGTACAGATGGGGGTCGAACAACACGCGTCCACGCAGGTGTCCGTGAAATGTCTGGCGCTGCTGCATTGCCTGGATGCCAGTAGTGCGAGCCAGTCCGATGCTTTGACCAGCCCGCAATTCCATTTCGTTGCATTGGCGGCATCCCCAGTCGCCTCGGCGCCCGCAATTGTGCCGCCGCTACCGGTAAAGAAAGCGCGACCGCCGCCCACTCATGTTCCCCTCATCATCCGCTACGGTGTTTTTCTGAAATAGCGATTCCTCGCTTCGGGCGCCCGTTGCCTGACGGGCAGGTCTTGTCCTGAACGAGGAGTCGTTTCATGTTTCGTACAACTCAGTTTCTGCGCGCGGCCGCCGCTATGGCAGCCCTGCTATTGGCCGTGCGCGCGTTCGCCGGTCCAACACCCCTGACCATGCAAAACGCGGTCACCCTTGCGCTGCAACACGACAGCGTGCTGCAGCAGCTTGCCGCCGAAAAGCAATCGGTTGTGGCCCAGGCCACGGTCGCCGGCCAGTTACCGGACCCCAAGCTGAGCGCCGGCATCGTCAATTTGCCCACCAACAGTTTCGCTGTGGGCCGGGACTCCATGACCATGCAGGTCATCGGCATCTCGCAGGAATTTCCCGCCGGTCATACCCGCGCGCTTTCGGAAAAGCGCGGCGTACAACTGGCCGGTGGCGTGCAGGCGCAAATCGTCGAGCGCCGACGCGACGTGACCCGGCAGGTGCGGGAAGCGTGGCTGCAACTCTATTACGCCCAACATGCACTCGCGCTGGTGCAAACCAGCGATGCGGCGCTGCGCCAGCTCGCTGACATTTCCAAGGTGCGCTACGAGAACGGCAGCGGCACGCAGCAGGAATGGCTGCGCGCGCGGCTGGAACTCGCTAACCTGAAAGAGCGCGAGCTGGATTTGCAGAATGCCGCACAAACCGCGCGCGCCGTGCTCACGCGCTGGCTGGGAAACGAAGATGCCGAACGTCTGTTGCCGGATAGTCTGCCGGTACTACCCGCGCCGCCCGCGTATGCGGACATTCTGAACGCATTGCCCAGCCATCCGCTGGCCGAAGCCGACAATGCGCAGATCGCCGCGGCCCAGACCAACGTGGACATCGCCGAACAGGCGTACAAACCTACCTGGGGTGTTGATCTCAGTTATGGCCGCCGTCCGGGGGGCGACGCCGGCGGACCCTTTACCAGCATGTTTTCCGCCATGGTGACCGTGAGCCTGCCGATCTTTACCGGCCAGCGCCAGGACCAGACGGTGACCGCGGCCCGCGCCCAGGCGAATGCCAGCATTGATTCCCGCGACAACCAGTTGCGCGAACTCAAGCGCATGCTCGATGAGGACTGGGCGCGCTGGCGCCAGTTGCAGGAACTGCAAACCCTCTATGACCAGACGGTGCTGCCGGATTCCAACACCGACGTGACCGCGGGGCTGGATGCCTACCGCAACGGTGGCGGCGACTTCTTCGAGCTGGTGCGCAGCCAGGTGGGTTTGCTCGATGCACGCACCCGTCGCCTCAAAATCGAAACCGACCTCGACAGTGTCAAGGCCGATCTCATGTATCTCGCAGGAGAAAACTCATGAATACCTCACGCATTTTCATTTTGATTGCAGCCGCCGCCGTGCTCGTAGCCTGCGGCCAGCCGGCCCCGAACGATCAAGCCGCCGCGCCCGGCGAATCCACACAGTCGAGTGCGCGGAAGATCATTTATTACCGCGACCCGATGAATCCGGCCATCACCTCACCGGTGCCCAAGAAAGGCAGCATGGGCATGGATTACACCCCGGTGTACGCCGCTTCCGCCAAGTCGGAACAATCGGGTGAACGGAAAATCCTCTATTACCGCAATCCCATGAATCCTGCCGCCACCTCTCCCGTGCCCATGAAAGACAGCATGGGCATGGCTTATGTGCCGGTATATGCCGGCGAGGGCGGCGAAACCGCTGGCAGTACCGTCCGCATCTCACCGGCGGTGGAAGAAAACCTCGGCATCCTCACCGCGCCGGTGGTGCGCGAGGACCTGCACCGGCTGATCCACACCGTCGGCTACGTGAGCTATGACCAGAGCGCGGTGCTGCGGCTGCACACCCGTGCCGCCGGCTGGATCACGGAGCTGCCGATCACATCCACCGGCGAATTGGTACGCAAGGGACAACTGCTGTTCAGGCTGTACTCGCCGACGCTGGTGACGGCGGAACAGGAATATCTGCAAGCGATGAAGGGCGGCAATGCCATGTTTATCGAAGCTGCCAGCCGGCGCCTGCACGCGCTCGGTATCGCAGACGACGAAATCGCGCGTCTCAAGCAGACCCACGAGGCGAGCAAGAGCATCGCCTATTACGCGGAGCGCACTGGCGTGGTGGAAATGCTGAACGCCCGCCCCGGCCTGTACGTCACGCCGGACACGGAAGTGATGCGGTTGGGCGTGCTTTCAAACGTGTGGCTGGTGGCGGAAGTGTATGAGAACCAGGCCGGCTGGGTGCGGGTGGGCGATCAGGCTGAAGCGCGGCTCGCTTCCGCGCCCGGCGAGGTGCTCAAGGGCACGGTGAATTTCATCTACCCGGAACTCAACCCAGTGACCCGCACGCTCAAGGTGCGCATGACCTTCGCCAATCCCGATGTGACACTGCTGCCCAATATGTATGCCGACGTGACCATTGCCGGCGCGCCGGCGAAAAACGTGCTCACCGTCCCAACCGAAGCCCTGATTCGCACCGGGAATGCAAACAACCGCGTGATCCTGGCGCTCGGCAACGGTCGCTTCCGCGCCCAGCCGGTGACTCCCGGTATCGAGAGCGGCGACCGGGTGGCGATTCTCTCGGGGCTCAAAGAAGGCGAAACCGTGGTTACTTCGGGCCAGTTTCTGATTGATTCCGAAGCGAGTCTCAACGCCAGCCTCCAGCGACTCTCGGTGGGCAATGGCAACAATTCGGGAGGCGGCCAATGATCGCCAGAATCATCAAACTCGGGCTCAACAACCGCGCGTTGGTGATTTTGCTGACGCTGATAACCGTGGTCGGCGGCATCTATGCTATCCAGCACATCAAGCTGGATGCCATCCCCGATCTCTCGGCTACGCAGGTCATCATTGACACCAAGTATCCCGGTCAGGCGCCGCAGGTGGTGCAGGACCAGGTGACCTACCCGCTTACCACCATCATGTCCTCGGTGCCGCGCAGTACCCAGGTGCGGGGTTATTCCAGCTTCGGTGAGTCCTATGTGTATGTGACCTTTGAGAGCGGCACCGATCTCTACTGGGCGCGTTCACGGGTGCTGGAATACCTGAGCCAGATCAAGTCCCAGTTGCCGGCCGGCGTCACGGCGGTGTTGGGGCCGGATGCCACCGGTGTCGGTTGGGTGTACGAGTACGCGCTGGTGGATAAAACCAACAAGCACGACATCGCGCAACTCACCACACTGCAAAACTGGTTTCTGAAATTCGAATTGCAACAGGTTCCGGGCGTGTCCCAGGTAGCCACCATCGGCGGCATGGTGAAACAGTACCAGGTGGTAGTGGATCCCAACAAGCTGCGCGCTTATGGCATACCGATTGAAAAAGTGCGCATGGCCATTGAAAACGGCAACTCGGAAACCGGCGGCGACGTCATCGAGATGGCGGAAGCCGAATACATGATTCTCGCGAGCGGTTACATCAAGAGCATTCATGACTTGGAGGAAATCCCACTGGGCGTGAACAAAAACGGCACACCCATCCTGCTTAAGGATGTCGCCACGGTGCGCCTGGGTCCGGAGTCACGCCGCGGCGTGGCGGATCTGAACGGCCAGGGCGAAGTGGTGGGTGGTGTGGTGGTCATGCGTACTGGCTCCAACGCACTCAAGGTAATTGAAGCCGTCAAGCAGAAACTCCTGGAACTCAAGCCCAGTCTGCCGGCGGGCGTGGACATCGTTCCCACTTACGATCGCTCGAAACTGATCAACAGGGCGGTGGATACGCTGCAGCACAAGATTATCGAGGAACTCATCATCGTTATCCTGGTGCTGGCATTGTTTCTGCTGCACCTGCGTTCATCGTTGGTGATGGTCATCAGCCTGCTGCTCGGCGTATTGGCGTCCTTCCTCATAATGTACCTGCAGGGTATTACCGCGAACATCATGTCTCTGGGCGGCATCGCACTCGCCATCGGCGCCATGACCGACGCCGGCATCGTCATGATCGAGAACCTGCACAAGCACTTCGAGCGCAGACCGCCCATGCGCGAAAACCGCTGGCGCATTGTCTATGAGGCCGCAGTGGAAGTGGGGCCGCCCTTGTTCTTCTCGCTCCTGATTGTGGCGCTGTCGTTTTTGCCGGTGTTTGCCATGCAAGGCGAGCAAGGTCGGCTGTTCAAGCCGCTGGCTTCGACCACCACCTATGCCATGGCCAGCGCCGCGGTCATCGCCGTCGTGCTGCTGCCATTGCTTATGGGGTATTTTGTGCGCGGCCACATCCTGCCCGAGCGCCGCAACCCCATCAATCGCTGGCTGATTGCCGCTTATCGGCCGTTAATCCGCTGGGTGGATCGCGCGCCCTGGCTGGTGGTGGGCATCGCCTGCGTGCTGGTGATTGTGACTATTTGGCCCCTCAGCCGCCTGGGTTCGGAGTTCATGCCGCCGCTGAATGAAGGCACGCTGCTCTATATGCCGAGCCTCGATCCCGGGCTATCCATCGGCAAGGCGCAGCAACTGCTGGAGCAGACCGACCGGCTCATCAAGACCGTGCCTGAAGTGGATACGGTATTCGGCAAGGCCGGCAAGGCGGAGACCGCGACGGATCCCGCCCCTCTCAGCATGTTCGAAACTGTGGTGACCTTCAAACCGCAATCCGAATGGCAGCCGGGCATGACCTGGGACAAACTCAAGCAGGAATTGAACGATCGGCTGCAACTGCCGGGCGTCACCAACACCTGGGTCTATCCCATCCGTAATCGGATTGACATGACTTCCACCGGCATCAAGACGCCAGTGGGCATCGAAATCTCGGGTCCCAGTCTTGACGTGATTCAGCAGATAGGCCGGCGTCTGGAGTCCATTTTGCGCCCTATCCGCGGCACCGCTTCGGTGTACGCAGACCGTACCGCGGCGGGGCGTTACGTGGACGTGAACATCAACCGGGACGCGGCCGCACGCTTCGGTCTCAACATCAGCGATGTGCAGGACGTGATCCGCACCGCCGTGGGCGGCATGAACGTGACGGAAACCGTACAGGGTCTGCAACGTTTCCCGGTGAATCTGCGCTATCCGCGCGCCTGGCGCAATTCATTGCAACGTCTGAAGGAATTGCCGCTGATCACGCCCACGGGCGCCACCATTCCGCTGTCGCAGGTGACTGACCTGAAAGTGGTCAACGGACCCGACATGATCGAGAGCGTCAACACCCGGCCGACCGGAAATGTTTACGTGGACATCAGCGGCCGTGATCTGGTTTCTTACGTGAAGGCGGCTCAGGTCGCCGTAGCGAAAGAATTGAAACTGCCTGCCGGTTATACGCTCGCTTGGGTCGGACAATACCAGTCCCTGCAACAAGCGGATGCCCGCCTCAAGCTGATTGTGCCGGTGACGCTGTTCTTGGTTTTTCTGCTGCTGTATTTCAATTTCCGCAGCTTCGTCAAGGCGCTCATTATCATGGCCACCTTGCCTCTCTCGGTGGTAGGCGGGGTGTGGCTGCTCTGGATACTCAACTACAACCTGTCGGTAGCGGTGTACGTGGGCTTCATCGCCCTTGCCGGCATAGCGGCCGAAACCGGCGTAGTGATGCTGGTGTATCTGGATGGCGCGCTCAAGCGCCGCCAGGAACAGGCAGTCGCGGAACAGCGCGCCCTCACGCTTGAGGAACTTAAAGAAGCCATCGTGGAAGGCGCTGTGTTGCGGGTACGGCCCATTATCATGACCGTGACGGTCATCATTGTAGGTTTGTTGCCGGTCTTGTTTGGCGGCGGTACCGGTTCCGAGGTCATGCACCGCATCGTCGCGCCCATGGTGGGCGGCATGATCAGCGCGACCGTCTTGGCACTGCTGGTGGTGCCGGCGGTGTACTACCTGTGGCAGCGGACAAGCCTGAAGCAACCTGCCGGGAAGATGTCACCGTGACGTGACCGTGCCGTTGCGGCGCTGGCACGTGGAAAGCGCTACGGGATTCGGGGGTTAATGAATGCCGGCAGGCTGCAGGGCCGCCCGGTCGTGGTCCGGTGCCGACAATGATTTCAGCAGCGGAATTGCGGCGGTCACCAAGACTGCACAGATCAATGCCCCGATCGCCAGCCCGCCGAACAGGCGCATGTAAATCGGCAGTGTGGCGGTGGCCGCGGACAAACCGGGGTGCACATGCGCCAGCCCGGCAATGGCGCCGCCTGCGTAGTTGCTCACGCCCATTCCCAGGAACCACGTGCCCATGATGATGCCGCGGGAACGTTCCGGCACCAGTTGCGAGACCATGGAAAAGCCCAGCGCACTGATCAGGAGTTCACCCAGCGATTGCGCAGCGTAGCCGGCGACCAGCCACCACGGAGACACAATGCCGGCCTCGGCGCTGAAGCCGCTGGCCGCGTATAAAAAAAACGCCAGGGCCAGAAGGTACAGACCGGCCGCATATTTTGTTGCGATGGAAAAGTCCCCGCGAGCGCTGCGGTTCATGCGGTGGTAAAGCCAGGCCAGGGGCGCGGCCAGCACCACCAGCCAGAACTGATTGAGATCCTGGAATTGTGCCGCCGAGACCTGCACGCCCAGTAACTCGTGCCTGACATTGCGCAGTGCAAACAGCGTGAGCGAAGTGTAGATCTGCTGGTTGTACACGGCCCAGATGGCCGAGATACAGATGAAAATGATGCAGGCCACTACCCGCCGACGGTTGCCAGCGTCACCGCTGCGCAGCAGGCGTATGAAAATCAAGGCCGTGAGCAGCAACAGCAGGCTTACGACTCCGAATGCGGCGGCTCGATAGCGGATGATTTCGGCAAGCACAAATGCGATGACCAGCGACACCAGGATCACGGCGCCGAGCTTGCGCCAGTTGAGTTTCGCAAAGTCCGGGGCGGTGCCATAAGGTCGCAGATAACGCTGGAACGCCGCGTAATTGATAAGGCCAAGCGTCAGCCCGACCGCACTCAGGCCAAAGGCCAGATGCCAACTGTCGAATTGCAGTCCGCCGATGTCCAGAATCCAGGCCGGATGATCCTTGATCCAGGGCGTCAGCAGGATCGAGACAAACGATCCGATGTTCAGCGAGGTGTAATACAGCGTGAACAATATATCGAGGCGCGAATGGTCGCCTTCGTAGAGGCGGGAAGCGAGGTTGTTGGGATTCACCTTGAACAGGCCGTTGCCGAGCGCGATGAGGCCCATGGCCGGAAAAAACGTGGCCGTCAGGGGCACTGAGAGCAACACGTAGCCCAGGCCCAGGGTAATGGCTCCCAGCACCAGCGTGCGGCGCGCGCCCAGGACGCGGTCACCCACGTAGCCGCCGAGCATCGGCATGGAATAGACCAGCGCGGAGAACGCGCCCCAGATGAGGTCGGCCCGGGCATCGCCCATGCCGAGACGCTCCACCATGTAGAGCACCATGAGCGAAGCCATGCCGTAATAGCCGAAGCGCTCCCAGATTTCGATGGCGAACAGGACCAGGAAGGCTTTGCGCGGCTGCGGACGAGACATGACATCGGCAGGCGTCATCTATAATCGTCCTTGGCGAGATGCAGGCAGTTTTGCTGGTTATGGCCCCTGAGTCAGGGGTCCGGATTCACCGGAGAAAGCACCGTGAAAATCCGCGACATGAACTGGATGCAGGTTGAAGAATACCTCAAGAAGGACGATCGAGCGGTGCTGCCGATCGGCAGTACCGAGCAGCATGCCCAGTTGAGCCTGTGCGTGGACCATATATTGTCGGAACGGGTGGCGCTCGAGGCCGCGGAACCCCTGGAGGTGCCGGTATTCCCGGGCGTGCCTTACGGCATCACGCCGTATTTCATGGCTTACCCTGGCACCATCAGCCTGACCGCGGATACCTACGCACGCCTGATCCGCGACATCCTCGACAGTCTCGCAGCCCACGGCTTCCGGCGCATCGTGTTGGTGAACGGCCACGGCGGGAACGCCCCGGTCCAGGCACTGATTGACGAGTGGTCGGGCACGCATGCGGGTGTAACGGTGAAGTTCCACAACTGGTGGAAAGCGCCGGCCACCTGGAAGAAAGTGATGGAGATCGATCCGGTGGCATCGCACGCCTCGTGGATGGAAAACTTCCCCTTCACGCGGCTTGATGACGTGCATTACCCGGAAACACAGAAGCCCATGCTGGATGCTGCGCACATCCGTGAACTGAGTCCGGTCGAAGCCCGGCGCTACCTGGGTGACGGGAACTTTGGCGGCCGCTATCAGCGCTCCGATCAGGACATGCTGGCGGTGTGGCGCACGGGCGTGGAGGAAACGCGCAGAGTCATCGCCGAGGACTGGCCGTAGCCTTACGGCGCATTATTCCCGCATGACCCTGCACGCGTTGCCGGCGCATCAAGCTTGGCTGGACCGGGCTTGGGGTCCGGCCAGCCGAAGCGCTTCAGGTCAATCCGGCCTTTCCTGTCGGGAATCACGCCTTCCGCTGAAAGCCGGGCACGCTGGCCATCGGCACCGCGGCCGTGACTGCGGCAACTGATTTCTCCCTTGTGATTGATTACCCGCTGCCAGGGAACTCCGGACCCGTGTGGCAGGGAGGCCATGGCATAACCGACCTGGCGCGGCCCGCAGCCCACGAGTCTGGCGATGCCGCCGTAGGTGCTGACGCGGCCGCACGGAATCGCGCACACCTGTGCGTAGATGCGTGCGTACACGGAATCCTGCGGAGACTCAGCTTGGCTTCGGCGCTTCGCCGCAGAGGATGTAGTCCTGGCTGTTTTCGCTGACATAACGGCAATGGTAACGGTCCCGGTCCAGGGGCCGGTAGATCTCCCGGGGCAATACGGCGGGAACCGCAGACGGGTTCTGGTAGCGGCTCTGGCTCATGATCTGCAGATTCATCCAGTCACGATGCTGGCGATTGTCATCCAATTGCATGCGGCAACTTATATAGCGCGGATCGGGGTACTGCCAACCCTGATCGCGGCAGGTCTGATCATCCTGCACGGCCAGATTCAGCATGTGTGCATGTTGCTGGCGATCCAGGGCCGCGCAACCGGCGAACAACATTAGCGTCATTATCAACCAGAACATTCTCATAAGACTTCACTCAGGCGGGCGATGCCGACCGGATGAACCTGCCCGGCAGCGTGACGCTGTAACTGTTCATGGACACATTTTTTTGAAATTCCGCGACGCATGCTACCACCGTATTGTGCGCATGTCGCAAATCGCCAGCAGTCGCCGCGTAAAACACGTGAAGATGCGGTCTGGATGCCGGATTCACCGTCTTTTCCATTCAAGTCGTCTTTAATTTACATTTTTTCGTTGCAATCTTTGTTATTGATACTAAGCTTCCGCAGCAATGCGTGAAGCGTTCGATTCGCAAAATCCTGATGAGCAATCGCGACTGCATGTGCGTATTTGAGCCCCGCAACCGCCGGCGTCGCTCACCGCGTTTGCCAACACCCTCATCCCGACCGTGGGATATCGCGTACCGGGCCGATTCTTCTACGCCCAGGTGGGCGTGAAGTTCTGAGGCAGCCAACAACAACCATGCGCGGTCTCTGCGGCCCCGGAAACGGGGCCGCATTTTCTTGTGCGGGGCGGACGTGGTTGGAGGTTTGCTGACGGCCAGCTCTTTGTCCGGAGTTTGCCGTCAACCATCGGAGTATCAATGTTTTTGGCCGGCTTGCGGCATTGCTGACATGCCGGGACCCGCGCCAGCCCGGAGGCTTTACCAGCGCGGAAATTAAGCGGCAATGGCGATTGCGCGATCTCGGCAATGACCTGGTTTGAACTACGCGGGCGCTATGTTTGCTGGGGCGTATTTCGACGTGACGCCATAACGCTACAGCCGCAGATTCTGGTTGTTGCCCGCCGGCAACACTGTATAGGCAGAAGTGAACCAAGCCGTGATTGTAAGGCAATAATCGAGTTATTCCGCGAGTTTCGTGTGCCGAAATGGCAACAAATGATGTCTCTTGCAATTTGCATTTTTGGTACTAGACTTCCTGTGCGAATGAGAGGGATCTAGGGGTCATTTCCGAAGTCACCAGGGACGTCACGGCCGAATGCATGTATTCGGGACCTGTGCGCACACCAGTGCGCACGGTTTTCCGGTCCTCAAATCAAATCTAAGGAGCTTCGAATGAACAACAACCTGAAAAGTGCGTGTCGGTACGCCCTGTTGACGGGCGGCGCGCTGGCCGTGGCAGTGCCATCGGTTTTTGCGCAAACTGCCCCGGCAGCCGGTACGTCGAATCAAGCCGTCTCGACCCAGCTGGGCAAAGTCACCGTCACCGGCACCGCGATTCCGCGAACGAACGTTGAAACCCCGGCACCGGTGACGATCATCACCGCCAAACAGATTCAGGAAAGCGGTCTGACCACCGTTGCCGATGTGATCAGGAGCATCTCCGCCGACAACAGCGGTACCATTCCATTGGCGTTTACCGCCGGGTTTGCCAACGGTTCATCCGGTGTGGCGTTGCGCGGCCTCACGGTAAACTCGACCTTGGTCCTGATTGACGGCCACCGCACTGCGGCTTATCCCTTGGCAGATGACGGTGAGCGTTCGTTCACCGACCTGAATACCATCCCGCTGAACGCCGTGGAACGCATCGAGGTGCTGAAGGACGGCGCATCTTCCATCTACGGCGCCGACGCCATCGCCGGCGTGGTCAATATCATTCTCTACCCCTCGTGGACGGGTTCGCGTGCCACGGCGCAGATCGGCGGTTCGCAGCACGGCGGCGGCGCTTCGCAGGATTACAGTTACCTTACCGGCATCGGCGACCTCGCTACCAATAACTACAACGCATACCTGAGCGTGGAGTACAGCAGCCAACGGCCAATTTACAACCACGATCGTAAATTTCCGCTGGACGCCTGCGATACGAGCTCGGTAGCCAATTTTGATGCTTGCGTCGGGGGCAACCCGGCGCTTGGTGGCCCGGGCATAGGCGGTAGCATTTATGGCGTAGTGGCACCGGCAACCGTTTCCGGTACCAATCCGGACGGCACACCGAACTTGCTTACCGGCGTGCAGGTACCTGGCACAACCTTCCAACCCTTGCGCACTTGCCCTACGCCGGTGACCTATCCCGGCACCGGTCCCGGCACGGGCACCGGCTGTGCTTACAACCAGGTGGCCGGTTACGATCAAATAGCGCCGGAGACCGCAAGTTATTCAATTGACGGCCGTATCACTGTAAATCTCAATCAGACCACCACTGGTTATTTGAATGCGAGCTTCGACCAGTTCCGTATGGTGTCGCAGAGCGGTCAGGGGTCGCCCATCCAGATCGGGACACCGACCAATACCAGCAACATCGTACTGCCGCCTTTGCTGCCGAACGGATCGGTCAATCCGAACGACCCGTTTGCGACGGCGGCGGGTTGCGCGGGCGTGACTCCCCCCGGTCCCGCAGCGAATGTGAACACCCCGGGCTGTCAGTACGCCAAGATCGGTTACAACTTCGGCGACCTACCTGGGTTTGGCTGGGAGACCGACGTTAATCATGTGATGCGCATGGTGTCGGAAGTGAACGGTGCGCTCAGCGAGAACTGGAACTACGATGTGGCTTTGAATCTCAACCATTCCTGGTTGAACGTCAATGACTACGGTTTCCTGAATACACCGCAGTTGCTGAGCGACATTACCACGGGCGCTTACAACTTCGTGAATCCGTCGCTGAATTCCCAGGCCGTGCGCGACGCGCTGTCGCCGACGCTCATGAAGACCTCGACCGCTGACGAAGACGAGTTCGATTTCAGCGTCACCGGCCCGCTTGCGAACCTGCCAGGCGGCCCGCTGGCTCTGGCGGCAGGCACCCAGTGGCGTTACGAGGCCCAGGATGACGGCCCGCTGAATCCTGGCAACGAAGCCCTGGGTTTGGGCAGCGCCCAGACCATTGGCCAACGCAACATCGCCGCGTTGTGGGGCGAGTTGGATGCACCGCTGCTCAATTCCCTGGAGGTGGACTTGTCGGCGCGCGAAGACCACTATTCAGATTTCGGCAGTGCCTTCTCGCCAAAGTTTGGCATCAAGTGGACGCCGATCCAGCAGTTGATGTTCCGCGGCACCTATTCGCGTGGTTTCCGCGCGCCGGCTTTCGCGGAAAATGGTTCGAGTTCGGCACTGGGGTTCATCACTTTCACACCCGCCACCTCGGCGCCCGCGTGGGTCAATACCCATTGCGCGACGGGCTCACCGCCGGGGACTCCCACCGCTCCCTGCACGCCGGACGCCTATGCTCAGCCGTATGCCCTAGGCCTGTTGAGCGCGGCGAATCCCAATATCAAACCGGAGCGCGCGCGCAACTACACCCTGGGCTTGGTATTCCAGCCTTTCACGGCGTTCAGCGGGAGCGTGGACTACTATAACATCCTGAAGACCGACGTGATCGCGCCGCCGTCCCCCGGTGGTTTGATCTCGGCGTACTTCGCCGGCTCACCCTTGCCCCCCGGATCGGTGATCGTAGACGTTCCGGATCCGTTGCACCCGACCGCGGTACCCCGTCCAATCCAGTTTAATGCGCAATACATCAACGAGAATGCGTTGCGCACCAGCGGTTTTGACGTGGAACTTCGCTACGTCCAGGATTTCAGCGCGCTCAATTGGACGAGCGACTTCACGGGCACCAAGATTATGACTTGGTGCGAGACCTTCGTGGCAGGCGGCCCTTGCGTCTCCATGGTGGGTACGCAAGGACCCTATATCCTGTCCTCGGGCGCAGGCACGCCCAAGTACCGCTGGAACTGGGCCAACAGTCTTAATTTCGGCCCGGCAACGGTCACGGCAACCGTATACTGGGTGAGCGGCATCAACATGCATGTGCCGGATGTGTTTCAGGCACCGGGACCCTGCTTCAGCGTAGGCTACAAAGGAACCGATGTTCCACCGGACTGCCAAGTTCCGGCATTCTGGTATGTGGACCTCACCGGCGATTACAAAATCAACGACAACCTGGATATCACGGCGGGTATTTTGAATGCCACCGACAAGGCACCGCCGTTTGATCCGATTGACTATGCGGGCAACAACTACAATCCAACCTATGCTCAACAGGGCGCTGTGGGCCGTTTCTACCAGGTCGGCTTGAGGCTAACCTTCTGAAGTGTTGGAGTTCTGCTCTTCCGAGCATGCTGCGGCCCCGGAAACGGGGCCGCTTTTTTTGCGCCGCAATGACATGGCTGAAGGTTGCTTTACTCCTGGACTTTGCCCAATGCTTCTCGCAGACCATCCAGATGGTGCGCATACCGGCGCCAGCGGCCGGCCGACGCGCTGTAGATAGGCTGGCGCGCCTGCCAGGCACTCGCAGTTTCTATGCGTTCGGTGTGCTTGTGGGATTCGAGGCATGCCGGATCCCAATCCAAACCTGCAGCCGTCACCAGCGCGCGGGTCTGGCGATCGGGCTCGCGTACCAGGTCTTCATACCGCACAGTGTGTACCGGTGCCGGAAGCACCTGTTGCCAGTACGCCATCAACTCCTGGTACTGGCGATAGAAGAACGCGATGTCGTCGAGCGCGTAGGCATAAGTATTGCGCGGGTGGGCAAAGTGCTGGAAGTAGATGGACAGGCACGTGTCCAGAGGATCGCGCACGCAATGCATGACCGGCGCACCCGGAAACAGCAGGCTGATCAATCCCAGGTGCAGGAAATTGAGTGGATTCTTGTCAATGACACGCGCCAGGCGGCGTGCCGGCGCCGGCCAGGCGGAGCGCAGCGCCGCCGCGTGCCGCGTGCACAAGGCCGGAGTGAGTGCGCGCGCACAT
>JAGXAZ010000040.1 GCA_018971365.1 Gammaproteobacteria bacterium
GAAACCGGCCACCTGGTGCTGTCCACGCTGCACGCCAACAGCACGAACCAGGCGCTCGACCGCATCATCAACTTTTTCCCGCCGGAGCGCCGCCAGCAATTGCTCATGGACCTGTCGCTCAACATTCGCGCGCTGATTTCGCAGCGCCTGATCCGCCGTCAGGGCGGCAAAGGCCGGATTCCGGCCGCGGAAGTCCTGATCAACACTCCGTATATCGCGGACCTGATCTTCAAGGGCGATGTGTCCGCCATCAAGGAAATCATGGCCAAGTCAGGTCAGCTCGGCATGCAGACATTCGACCAGTCGCTGTTCCAGCTGTTCGAGCAAGGCCTGATCAGCTACGAGGACGCCATCCGCAATGCCGATTCCCAGAACGAGCTGCGCCTGCGCGTCAAACTCGAGAGCAAGCGCGAGAAACGCTCGTTGGAGGAGGGTATCGAGGATTTGAGCATCATTGATCCCGGGCGGGGCCAGAAATTCTAAGGCACGGCCCTGGGCCGGCCGCAAACAGCGGATACCTCATGGATCTCAGTCCCTATCTCAAACTCATGGTCGAGAAGAAGGCCTCGGATATCTATCTCACCAGCGATGCACCGGTGAAGATCAAGATCGAGGGCCATCAGATGCCGGTCGGCAAAACCAAGTTGACTGGCGACATGGTACGTGAAGCCGCCTACGGCATCATGAATGAAAGACAGGCGCGCGCCTTCGAGGTCAAGCACGAATCCGACTTCGCGATTGTCGAGGAAGGCGTAGGACGCTTCCGCGTCAATGTTTTTCTGCAGCGCGGCCAGGTGGCCATGGTGTTGCGCTATATCCCATCGGACGTGCCGCAGCTTGCGGACCTGGGGCTACCGGAGGTGCTCAAGGAACTCATCATGCAGAAACGCGGCCTGATTCTGGTCGTGGGCGCAACCGGTTCCGGCAAGTCCACCACCATCGCCGCGATGATGCGCTATCGCAACGAGAACGAGGCCTCGCACATCCTCACCATCGAGGATCCCATCGAATACAACCATACGAACGCCCAGTCCATCATCAACCAGCGCGAGATTGGCCAGGACACGCTGTCGTACGCCAATGCACTCACGCAATCCTTGCGCGAGGCGCCGGATATCGTGGTGATCGGCGAGTGCCGCGACCGCGAGACCATGGAATCCGCGATTCAGCTCGCGGGCACCGGCCAGTTGGCGATCTCGACGCTGCACGCCAACAATGCGCACCAGACCATGGACCGCATCATCAACATGTTTCCTGACCAGATGCACAAGCAGCTGCTGCTGGATCTGTCCATCAATTTGCGCGCCATCGTTTCGCAGCGCCTGGTCATGGGCAAGCAGGGGCGGCGCATCGCGGCGGTGGAAATCATGGTCAACACACCGCACATCGCCGACCTCATCCTCAAGGGGCAAATTGACCGCATCCGCGAGGCCATGGAAGAAAGTTCCGAGCCCGGCATGCAGTCATTCGATGAAGCCCTGCACCGGCTTTACAAGGACGATCGCATCGGTCTCGAGGAAGCACTGCGCAATGCGGACTCGCGCGCCAATTTGGAGGCCAAGATCAACTTTGGTTGAATTCGTTGCCGAGCGGTGAAGGGATGCGTTTGGTGCAAGTTGCGACGCGATTCAGTCGCGCAGGGTTATGTTGGGGGACCAATGCATAGCAGACTATTCTACGGATTGCTCGGCACTGTGCTTGTCGGCGGGGCGGCAATTGCCTGCCCAGAAGCAATTCCCATCCAGGCGTTTTTTGCATTTCCTCAATACACGGATGTCAAAATCTCTCCGGATGGGCATTATCTTGCAGTCGTTGGCAGAAACCCCAAAGACGAAACCAAGACCCAGCTTTATTTCCTCGATCTTTCCGACATGAGAGTGACTGGCCATTACACACTGGTCGGCGAGCAGCAGATTGGGCAGCTATGGTGGGTCGGAGACCGGCGCGTGGTGTTTACCACTGCCACTCAGACCGGAAGCCTGGATCAGCCCTTGTTGACTGGCGACATTTGGGCAATCAATGTGAACGGCGGCAACCTGCAGACCCTGGCTTATCATCTGGGCAAGGGTGTTGCATACCAATACCACTATAACTACGTGCTCGATCCCTACAGCAGCGACGTCAGTCCAAACGAAATCGAGATCGTGGATCAAGTGGAAAACGCCGGCACTTCGGGCGTGGTTTACAAAGTCAATGTAAACACAGCGGAACGCCACCAAGTGATGATGAGCCCGTTTTTGGACGCGGATCTTACCGTGGACAGCAGTGGCGCAGTGCGCCTTGCTTATGGCACCAACCTGAAAACCGCGTTGGGTAAATTGCTGTACCGTGATGCAAACTCGGTGCAATGGAAAGACATCACCAGCCTGATTGCGAATGAACCCTTGTACACGGCTGCCGGGTCGGTGATGATGACGTCCGATGGCAGGAAATTTTATTACGAGGGCTATACGCCCCAAGGCACTCTCGGTTTATACGTTGTTGACCCTGACACACTCGGCAAGACGTTGCTTTACAGCGACCCAGAATACGACATCGACAATGCCTATTCTTCCACACAATGGCTGATGTCGCCCGATCATCACAGGCTCGTAGCGTTTGAGTACACGGCAGACAGGCCAACGTGGATTTTGGTACACAAAAATGCGCCGGAGGCCGAACTTCTGGCGAACTTGCTGAGTGCGTTTCCGGGGCAGGACGTCCACATCACCAGTATCACCAGCGACGGGGGGCGAGCCGTGGTGTTGGTCAGTAGTGATCGCAATCCCGGGACGTACTACCTATACGATGCCGGCAAGCACCAGGTGCGTTTCTTGTTCAGCACGCGACCGGGCATCAATCCCGACGAAATGGCGGAGATGCAGCCAGTCAGCTTCAAGGCCCGTGATGGTCTGACGATACACGGCTATCTAACCCTGCCGCTTGGCGAGAGCAAGAATTTGCCGCTGATCATAAATCCGCATGGCGGACCGTTTGGTATTCGTGATGAATGGGGTTTTGATCCCGAGGTGCAATTTCTTGCGGCGCACGGCTATGCGGTGTTGCAGGTGGAATACCGCGGTTCGGGCGGCTATGGGGCTGCATTTCAGGCGGCCGGCTACCGGCAGTGGGGCGGCAAGATGGAGAATGACTTGTTTGACGCGACGGATTGGGCCATCAATCAGGGCATCGCTGATCCCAAACGCATCTGCATTTATGGCGGGAGCTATGGAGGGTATGCAGCCATCGAGGCGGTGGTGGAAGCACCGGACCTATACCGTTGTGCTGTCGGCTATGCCGGCGTTTATAACCTCGTGCGCATGCACGATCGGGCAGACACGCTGAACGGCCGGCTTTTGGGGCGTTTCATGCATGTCGCCGTGGGTGACGACATGGCTTCACTCAAAGCGCATTCTCCGGTGGATAATGCCGGCAAAATCAAGGCGGCGCTGTTTCTCGCGCACGGAGGGGCAGATCACACCGTTCCCATCGAGCATGCGGATGAACTCAGGGCAGCCTTGGACAAAGTCGGCAAGAAATATGAATGGCTTTATTATCCCAACGAAGGCCACGGATTCTTCAAACTTGATCACAAGGTCGTCTTTTATACGGATATGCTGAATTTCTTTAACCGGTACATTGGCCCTGGCGTGACGACGCACTGAGTCCGATGGTTATCGCAATACAAAACGGGCGCCATAAGGCGCCCGTTTTGTATTGCGTGCGCACTGTATCAACCCATTGGGAATACGCTGGCGCCGTCGAACACCGGCCCGTCCACGCACACGCGCTTCATCGCCGGTCCGTCAGGCGTGCGCACCTCCACCGGGCAACCGGCGCAGCCACCCACCGCGCAGGCCATGAATTCCTCGAGCGACACTTGGCTCGGCAGACCGGACTCCTGGGCGAGATGCGCCGCGGCTTTCAACATCGGCGTAGGTCCGCACGCGAAAACCTCAGTTTCAGCCAGCGCCTTTTTGTCGAGCATTCCCAGCCAATGGCGCGCCAGTTCGGTGACGTAGCCGCGGTAGCAGCCGGCATAGCCTTGCAGGCTCGCAAGCCGGCTGGGGATATTCGATTCTTCCATGAGCGGCATGCACGCAGTCACACCTTCAGGCATTGCGGGCAAGGGAATGGTCGAGGCACGCGCGGCAAACGGAAACGGCACTTCCGAGCCCATGAGCACCAACGGTTGCCAACGCGCACGCGCGTCGCCGTGCAGCGATTCGGCCAGGAAAATCATCGGCGGAATCCCGACACCGCCCCCGATCAGCAGAATTCGTGGGCGCTCGGGGTGTGGTGTGAACGGGCGGCCTATGGGTCCGAGCAGGCTGATGAGGTCGCCGCGCCGGCGTTGCGCGAGCAGGCGACTGCCTTCGCCTACTACCTTATATAGGCATTCCACCCAGCCGTCTGCCGTGGATGTGCGCATCACCGACATCGGCCGGCGCATGGGCAGCGCCGCGTCACAGCTGAGATGCACGAAACAACCCGGTCGTGCGGCCGCCGCACAACGCGGCGCCAGCATGCGCAACCGGTACTGTCGGCCGGCGAACGCTTCCTGCTCCAAAACCGTCGCGTCTTCCAGAAAGATCGTGCCGCGATGCGGTTTATCGTGCACGCGGTGTTTGGCGGGCAATGCAGCGCTCATTTTTGCAGCAGCGTTGCCAGCACCGCCATGCGCACCGCCACACCGTTAGTGACCTGTTCGCGGATCACCGATTGCGGGCCATCGGCCACCTCCGGCGCGATTTCTACGCCGCGGTTCATGGGGCCGGGGTGCATGACAATGGCATCGCGCTTGGCGAGCTTCAGGCGCGCCGCATCCAGGCCATAGCGGCGGAAGTACTCGTGCTCATCGGGAATCAATCCGGCCTGCATGCGCTCTTTCTGGATGCGCAACATCATCACCACGTCGGCGCCCGCGATCGCTTTGTCCGGATTGGTGAAGCGTTCTCCGTCCAGATCCTCGGGCAGTAGTTCGGCCGGGCCGGCGTAGCGGATGTCGCGGGTGCCCAGGGTGCGCAATGCCTGCACCGCGGAGCGGGCCACGCGCGAGTGTCGAACGTCACCGACGATGGCGACCGCGAGGCCGTCGAATTTCTGTTTGTGTCGGCGGATAGTGAACACGTCCAGCAATCCCTGTGTCGGATGTGACACCGACCCTTCGCCGGCGCTCACCACGTGCACCTGCGGCAGTGCGTGCTGTGCCAGAGTTTGCAGCACGCCGGGTTCCCGGTGCCGCACGACAAACAGGTCGGTGTTCATGGCCTGCAGCGTGTAGAACGTGTCCAGAGGCGACTCGCCCTTGACCGTCGAGGAGAACGCCATGTCGAGCGTCAGGACTTCGGCTCCCAGTCTGCGCGCCGCCAGTTCGAACGAGGCACGCGTGCGGGTGCTCGGCTCGAAAAACAGGTTGACCACGGTTTTACCGCTAAGCAAATCGTGCCGGCGTAGCGGTTCGCCGGGCGCCACCCGCAATTCGGCGGCGCGCTCCAGCAATGCCACGAGCAAGGCCTGCGGCAAACCTGCAAGCGTCAGCAGGTGGTGCAGGCGTTGCGGTTGCTCAGCGTGCTTGCCGGTCATGCGGAGTGGTTTGTGCCTGTTGGGCGTTGCGAATGAAACCAGCTTTCCAGGATTACACAGGCGGCCGCGCAGTCTATGTCTTCGCGGCGCACGCGCCGCCGGCCCTGTTGGCGCAATTCCCTGAGGCGCGCTTCGGCTTCCTTTGACGACAGGCGCTCGTCGATGGTCAGCACCGGACAGGGATAACGCTTTTCAAGTTCCGCCGCGAAGGCACGTGCGCGTCGCGTGATGTCCTGTTCGCCTCCCTGCATAGTATAAGGGAGGCCCACCACCAGCCGCTGCGGCGCCCACTCCTTTATTAGCTCATCGATCACAACCCAATCCGGCACGCCCTCCGCCATCTTCAGCACGGTCAGCGGCGTGGCGCTGGCGCTCAGGTTTTGCCCGACGGCCACGCCGGTGCGACGCAGGCCGAAATCAAAGGCGAGTGCGCGCAACGCGCCCTCAGGCATGCCCGGCATCACCCGAGAGCAGCGCGATGTCCACGCCGATGAGGCGCGCGGCTGCCTGCCAGCGCTCCGCGACTGGTGTGTCGAAGATGATGCGCTTGTCCGCCGGTGTGCTGAGCCACGAATTGGCCGCGAGTTCGCTTTCCAGCTGTCCCGCGCCCCAGCCGGCATAACCCAGTGCCACCAGGGTCCGGCTGGGTCCTTCGCCCCGTGCGAGCGCGGCCAGCACGTCGCGCGAAGTGGTCACGCCCAGCGCGCCCAGCTTGAGGCTCGAATCCCAGGTACCGGCCGGTTCGTGGATGACAAAGCCGCGATCGGTCTGCACCGGGCCGCCCTGAAACACCGGATACTGCGCCAACGTCGGGTTTTCCACGTTGATGGAAAGCTGCTTGAAAATGTCGCCCAATACCACGCTACTCGGGCGATTGATGATGATGCCGAGTGCGCTGCCGGCGCTGTGCTCGCACACGTACACCACGCTTTGCTGGAAATTGGGATCGTGCAGCGAGGGCATCGCCACCAGGAAATGATTGCCGAGAAAGTCCTGCGCCATGCGAATAGTATCCGCATGCCCCGCACGGCGCACAAGCATCAATGCGGCGCGGGCAGTTCCAGGCCGCCATGCTGCGTGTCCAGGCGCCCACCGTTAAAGCGCCAAACGTACACGAAACGCAGCACGTCGGTATCCTTGCGGAAGCTTGCTGGAAACGGTGCAAACGGCGCCGCCATTTTCACGATCTGGATCGCGGACTGATCGAGCAGCCGATGCGCGGATGGTTGGCGCAGCACCAGATCCCGGATGCTGCCGTCGGCATTCAAGGCGACTTCCAGGGCCAGTGAACCGGACAAATGCTCGGCGCGGATCTGTGGCGGGAAGTTGAGATTGCCGACACGCTCCACTTTGCGGCGCCAGGCATTCAGATATTCGGCGTAACGCGAAGCGCGCGCGTTTACGGACACGAAGGCGGCGCGCGGCGTCGGGCTGGTGGCGAGCGGCAGCTGCACTGGATCGTCGGTCGGCATCAGCGCGTCATCGCCTTGGGTGAGCAGGCGGGCCACCAGCACCCGCGCGCTTGGGTTTTGCGGGGCAGGCATGGCGCGTGCATTGGCGTAGTGGCCGGTGTTTGCGGCGGTGGTCACCGCGGTTTGCTGATCATCGGCCGCATTGTTCAAGCCGTGGACGTCGCTTGCGCCTTTCCCCCGGCCGGGATTGCTGACCGGGTCCGCGCCCTCCGGCAGGCCGGAATTGTTGGCTGCCGCGGGCATGGATAACGGGCTCTGCGGCCGCACCAGTTCCCGGGTGTTGCCCTGTCCCTGTTGATTTGCCTGCGCGATGTAATCGGCCTGCGAAGGCGGCACCACACTGCGAGTTTGCACCAGCGTCACCTCCAGAGTGGAGCCGCTGCCGGGTTTTCCCGCGGTGAAGCCGATGCCGAGAATCACGATGGCATGCACCAGCACGGCGAAGAACAGCGTGGTAATGAGGCGGTCGCGTGCGGCAATGTGGGGCGTGTGCGGCATGGCGGCGTTCATGTACGCGGCATCTCGCGACGCTTGCGCGCGATAACTTCCATCAACTGGCCGGTGATATCCAGGCCATAGAGTTTGTCGAGCTCGCGCGCGCAGGTCGGGCTGGTGACGTTGATCTCCGTCAGGTAATCGCCGATGACATCCAGACCCACGAACATCAGGCCCTTCTGTCTGAGCGCGGGTGCCACTTGTTCGCAGATCCAGCGATCGCGCTTGCTCAGGGGTACGCCTACACCGTGGCCGCCGGCGACGAGATTGCCGCGCGCTTCGCCCGGCGCCGGGATGCGCGCCAGCGCGTAGGGCACGGGCTCGCCGTCAATCAGCAGGATGCGCTTGTCGCCCTCGCTGATTTGCGGCAGGAACTGTTGTGCCACGCCCAGGCGCGTGCCGTTGCGGGTGAGCGTTTCGAGGACCACCGATACATTGGGATCGTCGTGTGTCAGTACAAACACCGAGGCTCCGCCCATGCCGTCCAGGGGCTTCACCACGATTTTCCCGTGCGCCTGCAGGAAGGCGCGGATTCTCGCCATGTCACTGGTCATGAGTGTGGGCGGCCCACACTGTGGAAACCAGGCGGTGTAGGCCTTTTCGTTGGCGTCACGCAGCGCCTGGGGGCGGTTAACCACCAGTACCCCGGCCTGCTCGGCGCGTTCAAGAATGTAAGTGCTGTAGATATAATCCATGTCAAAGGGCGGATCGCGGCGCATCAACGCGATGTCCAGCGAGGCCAACGCCAGATCCTGTTGTGCTCCCCATTGAAACCAGTCCTGCGGCGCATCGCGTACGCTCAGCAGCCGACTGCGGCCGCGGGCCTCCCCGTCCTGGAGATACAGGTCCCGGGGCTCGAAGTAATGCAGCGCCCAGCCGCGGGTCTGCGCCGCGAGCAGCATGGCAAGCGTGGTGTCTTTGGCGGGTTTGATGGAGCCGATGGGGTCCATGACCACGCCGAGTTTGATGTTTGCCTGGGGCATGACTGCCTGCCAACCGTTGATCCCGGGACCCTAGGTAAAGTCTCATTGCTTTCAATGGATTAAGATGTGATTTTATGCTAAAACTTTCAATATTGCGCTCTTCAGAACGAGCGCCAGCCGCCCGGGTTGGGTCCGCTGGACGCTTTGCGGGGCCGGGAGCCGGCGGTATCCAGCATGGCCGCGGGCTGGTGCGCGGGTTGCGGTTAATATGGCGCGGCAAACGGGCGCAGCACTGTGCCCCGGGGACGAGTCTTGGGTGGAGGTCAGGGTGGCCAGCAAACATGCCGACGGCGATCTCAAGGGCCTAAAGGTCCTGGTGATCGATGACAGCAAGACCATTCGCCGCACCGCTGAAACGTTGCTGGCGAAGGAAGGCTGTGAAGTGCTCACCGCGGTGGACGGTTTCGAGGCACTTTCCAAGATCGCCGACCACAAACCGGACATCATTTTCGTGGACATCATGATGCCGCGCCTCGATGGTTATCAGACCTGCGCCTTGATCAAGCACAACCAGACGTTCAAGCACACGCCGGTGATCATGCTGTCCAGCAAGGACGGGTTGTTCGACCGCGCGCGCGGTCGCATCGTGGGTTCCGAGCAGTATTTGACCAAGCCGTTCACCAAGGATGAGCTGGTGAACGCGATTCAGCACCATGTGCGCCGGCAGGCAGGCGGCCAACAGGTAACGGGCAACGCGTAATTTGGGAGGCAGGACAAGATGGCAACCGTACTCATCGTTGACGATTCCCCCACCGAAGTGCACGTGCTCAAGACGTGGCTGGAAAAAAACGGTTTTGCGACCATTTCCGCGGAAAGCGGCGAAGAGGGCATCCGCAAGGCACGCGAGGAAAAGCCCGACGCCATCATCATGGACGTGGTCATGCCCGGCATGAGCGGGTTTCAGGCCACACGCCAGTTGTCCAAGGACCCGGACACCTCGGGCATACCTGTGGTCATGGTGACCACCAAGGATCAGGAAACCGACAAGATCTGGGGTATGCGCCAGGGCGCAGTCGCGTACCTGCCAAAACCGGTCACCGAAAAGCAGGTGGTCGACAAGATTCGTGAAGTCACGCGTCCGTGAACATGGTCACGGCACTCGTCGAACTGCGGGCGCAACCTTTCGAACTCCTGCAGGAGCTCGAGAGGCGCAGCCGCGTGGTGGCATCGGGCCGCGGTCGCGAAAGCGGCAGTCAGGAAGAATGGGTGGGTGTGGGATTTCGCGTGGGTCAGGTTTTTCTGGTGGCTGCACGCACCGAGGTGCGCGAAGTGCTGCCGTTCTCGGGCGTCACCAAACTGCCGGGCGCCAAGCCCTGGTTGCTGGGATTGGCGAATGTGCGCGGACAGTTGCTGCCGATTACCGATTTGAACGCATTTTTTGGCGGCACACCTGCCAATATCGGCCGCAACACGCGCGTCATCATGGTGAATCACCCGGACATTCCTGCCGGGTTGCTGGTGGACGAGGTGCGTGGATTCCGGCGCTTCGTCGCGTCGGAACAGCTTGCGGCCATGCCGGACATCTCGCCGGGCATGACGCCGTTCATCGGCAGCGCCTACGATGCCAGCGACCAGGTCTGGGGAGTGCTGGGATTGCAGGCGCTGGTGGAAAGCCAGACATTTCTGGATGCGGCGCGCTGATGATGCAGCATGCTTTGCTGCGCAAGCGGATTTTTAATTTGAATTTGTCAGGGTGATCAACATGGCTGTGATACAGAAACGTTCCTACAAGGCCTTGTACCTGCTGCTGATCCTGGCACTGATTTTGATCGGCCTGTCTGTCTGGGACATGGTGATGGTGGGGCGCAATTCCGCCCAGGATGCGCGTTTCACGGCCATGATTACGAGCCAAGCCGTGCAGTCGCAGCTGCTGGTGCAAACCGCGGATCAGGCGCTGGCCGGCAAGCATGGCGCTTTCCAGGGGCTGCTGGACATGCGTCAGCAGTTCGACACGGCCATCAATCAGCTGCAGAACGGGGATGTGCAGATCGGCCTGCCCGCTGCCAGCGGTGACACCCTGTCGGAAGTCAACGTGCTGGAACAACAATGGAAAAAGGCGCGCGCCTCCTTGCAGGTGGTGCTCGCGAGCCGCGACGCCATTCTGGCAGCCAATCAGGCGACCGCCGCCATCAATCAACACATGCCGGGCCTGCTGCAGGCCTGGAACACCCTGATCAATGATCTGGCGCGACGCGGCGCGGGCAACACACTGGTGTACGCGGCCAAGCAACCCTATTACGGGCAGCTCATCCGGCGCGATCTCAATGTGCTGGTGAACGGTGGAAGCGGGGATGCGACCTCGTTCAAGCAGGAGTTGCCGGACGCCATCCAGAATTTCAGCCGCATCACCCAGGGCACGCTGGTGGGCGATGCGCAGCTCGGCATGACCGCGGTTACGGATCCGGGTCTGGGAGCGCCATTGCGCGACATCAAAGCCCAATACGACACATTCGGCGCCAGCCTGCGCGCACTGATTCCGATGATCGGATCACTGGTGGATGCGCACCAGGCCAACCTCGGCATTCATGATATCGGCAGCCAGATGTTCACCACCACCCAGGCCATCACTACCAGCTACCGCGACCAGATAGGCGGACGTTTGTACCACCGGTACGTGGGGTACATTCTCGGCGCCCTGGGATTGCTGTTGTTGTTGATTATCCTGTGGAAATATGTGCTCAGCGGTGACGCGCGCCGCGCGGCCAGCCAGCAACAGCAACAAACCGAACGCAACCAACAGGCCATTTTGCGACTGCTGGACGAACTCGGCTCGCTGGCCGACGGCGACCTCACGGTACAGGCCACAGTGTCGGAAGACATCACCGGCGCAATCGCCGACTCCATCAACTACGCGCTCGAGGCGCTGCGCGGCCTGGTGCGCACCATCAACGATACTGCCGTGCAGGTAGATGCCGCCGCGCGTCACACGCAGGCCACGGCCACGCACCTGGCCGAAGCTTCCAAGAACCAGAGCAAACAGATCAACACCGCCTCCACCTCCATCACCCAGATGGCGCACACCATCGAACAGGTGTCGGTGAACGCCGACCGCTCCGCCAAGGTGGCGCAACAGTCCGTGGACATTGCCCACAAGGGCGGCGATGCGGTGCGCCGCACCATTGACGGCATGAACAACATCCGCGAGACCATCCAGGAAACCTCGAAGCGCATCAAGCGTCTGGGTGAATCCTCGCAGGAAATCGGCGACATCGTGGAACTCATCAACGACATCGCCGAGCAGACGAACATCCTGGCCTTGAACGCCGCCATTCAGGCGTCCATGGCCGGCGAAGCGGGACGCGGCTTCGCGGTGGTGGCGGACGAAGTGCAGCGGCTGGCGGAACGCTCCGCCAACGCCACGCGCCAGATTGAAGCCCTGGTGAAGACCATTCAAACCGACACCAACGAAGCGGTGATTTCCATGGAGCAATCCACCGCCGGTGTGGTGAGCGGCGCGCAACTCGCCGAAAACGCCGGCACCGCGCTCAACGAAATCGAGAAAGTGGCCAACAACATCGCCACGCTGGTGCAGAACATCTCCAATTCCGCGCGCCAGCAGGCGCAGACCGCCGGCGAGATGACGCGCACCATGAACGTGATTCGCGAAATCACCGCGCAGACCACCGAGGGCACGCTGGCAACCGCGCAGTCCATCGGCAAGCTTGCGGCCCTGGCCACGGAGATGCGCAAATCGGTGGCCGGCTTCAAGCTGCCAACGAGCGTGGGCCAGGAAACCACGATTATGGCGCCGCCCAAGGAAATGCAGAGCAGCGCCGCGTAACGGCGCGCTGAAGGTACGCCTCATCCATGAGCCAACCCGCCTCCGACTCGCTGCTGTGGATCAAGAACGAACTTGATCACACGCTGGCGCGCGCGCGCCAGGCGCTCGAAGCCCACGTGGAGCAGCCCGGCAATGCCGAGGCGCTGGACCAATGCCTGGATCTACTGCATCAGGTGCAGGGCACCTTGCGCATCGTCGAAGTGTACGGTGCGGCCATGCTTGCCGAGGAAATGGAAGCCGTGGTGCGCGGCCTCAAGTCCGCCGAAGTGCAGCGCAGCGAAGCGGCCTTCGAAGTACTGGTGCGCGCCATGCTGCAGTTGCCCGATTACCTCGAGCGGGTAATCGGCGGACGGCGCGACATGCCGCTGGCATTGCTGTCCCTGTTGAACGATCTGCGCTCGGTTCGCGGCCAGCCGTTGTTGTCGGAGAGCGCGCTGTTCGCCTACAACCTCGCGGGACGTTCCGCGAACGTGGTCGGCCACTCCGCGGTGGCACGCAGTGTGGACATCCGCAACCTGGCCGGCAAGTTGCGGCCCAAGTTCCAGATGGCACTGCTCGGCTGGTACAAGGGCGATCAGGCAGAGCAGCACTTGATCGCCATGGCGGATGCGGCGGAAAAACTCGAGCAGGCGGCGACCACACCGGCGGTGTTCGAACTGTGGTGGATTGTCGGCGGCGTCATCGAGGGCTTGCGTGAAGGCGGCATCCAGGCGGATGTCAGCCTCAAGCAGCTCCTCGGCCAGGTTGATCGCCAGATCAAACGGCTGATCGACCGCGGTGAGGCGCCGCTTACCGAGGATCCAGCCAAGGAACTGGTCAACAATCTCCTGTATTACATCGGCCGTGCCACCAGCAAAGGCCAGCGTATCGGAGCGATCAAGGAATCCTTCAAACTCGGCGAGCTGCTGCCCGCCGCGGGCGAGATCGAAATCGCGCGCGAAGAGATTGCGGCACCCAACCTGCAGTTGATGCGCACCGTGTCCAGCGCCATCAAGGAGGACATCACGCGCATCAAGGACACCCTCGACATATTCGTGCGCATGGGCAAATCCGGCGTGGCGGAACTCGGCCCGCTGGATCCGCTGATGAAAAAGGTCGCGGACACCCTGGGCGTGCTGGGGCTGGGGCGGCTGCGTGAATCCCTCGAATTGGAGCGCGTCAACCTCAAGAAAGTGCTCGGCGGCCAGCGCGCCGCTGATGAAGCAACGCTCATGGAAATCGCGAGCGGCATCGTAAGTGTCGAGGGCCGGCTGGAGGCCGCCATGCTGGGGCTGGTCGTGCCCGCACCTTCCGGCAAGCCCGCAGACGAGTCCGGCCCCGAGCGCGCCGAGTTGCAGGATGTGCAAAACGCCGTCATCCGCGAATCCATCATCAATCTGGCGCGCATCAAGGAAGCCATTGTCGAATACGTGAATGATCCGGCGAAGTCCAAAAGTCTGCAGGCATTGCCGAATCGCATCCGGGAAATCCAGGCGAGCCTGAGATTCCTGCAACTCGAGCGCACGGCGGTGGTGCTGGAGAGCGTGCGCCAATTCATCGGCCGGCGCCTGCTGACCCAGTCCGCCGCACCCGGGCAGAACGAGTTGGACTGCATGGCGGACGCCATCGTGAGCGTGGAGTTTTATCTGGAAGCCATCCAGTTAGGGCGCGGCAATCCGGTGTCCATGCTGGACAATGCCGAAGCCTGTGTCGTGGCCCTCGGGTTCCCCGTGGGGCGTACGTATGACGACGATTTCCCGCTACCCGCCGGCGAGTCGCAGGCAGAATCCACGTCCGTCGAGTCCTCGGTGATGGAGGCCGACAGCATCGTCATCGAACCGGTGCGCACCGTTGCCATCGAGAGCGTGGTGATTCCGCCGGCCGAAGCGCCGGCGTTGGCACCGGAACCAGAAGCTGAAGCGCCGGCGCCCGGGCCCGCGCAGCCTTCCGCCGCCGGACCCGCGGTGGTACCTCTGGGCGAGGTAGATCCCGAAATCCTGCAGATCTTTCTGGAAGAAGCCCAGGAGGAAATGCAGACGCTGCGCGACAACTTCCCGCGCTGGCGTTCCAATCCCGCGGATCGTGAAGCCTTGACCACGGTGCGACGCTCGTTCCACACGCTCAAGGGCAGCGGCCGCATGGTGGGCGCCCGACTCATCGGCGACTTTGCGTGGTCGTTCGAGAACATGCTGAATCGCGTGATTGAGCAGACTATCGAGCCATCGGACGACATGTATCACCTGCTGGAGCGCGGCATCGCGGCCTTGCCCGAGCTCGTGGGGCAGCTCGAATTTGGCAGCGCGCCGCGCCGGGATATCGCCCTGCTCATGGATACCGCCACCGCATTCAGCCACGGCGAGCACCCAGCATTGCCACCGGAGGCGCCGCCTGCGGGAGCCGCGCCGGGCAAGTCCGCAGCGCCCGCTCGCCCGCGACGTGCCGCGCCAAGCGCCGTGGTGGAACCGCCGGCCGCC
>JAGXAZ010000041.1 GCA_018971365.1 Gammaproteobacteria bacterium
CCGGTGGTGTTGGTGGCAGCCAGCGGATCGTAAGTGCCGAAGGCCAGCGCCGTCGCCGAAATATTGCACGATTTGATGACGTTGGCGGACACCAGAAAGGTCGTGGTCTGCGGCGACGGACCTGCAAAGGCGCTGCCCATGGCCAGCAAGCCGGCCGTGCCGGTCAGCATAAGAGTACGCAAGTGCTTAAACATGACAGTTCTCCAAGTTAATAGATTGCCAAAATCCACTTGCAGCCGTCCGCCTTACTCAATCCAGGAAACGGGTCGCTGCACCGCAGGTATCCCTGAGACGCTCTCCGGTGAAACCCCGGAGGCTCTCGGAATTCCTCCTAACCAAAGTGGAAGCAACCCCTGTGCCAAAGCCCGGGGTACGCGGTACTCAAGCCTTGGTCAGCAAGAATGGATGGCGTTCCCTAATCCAAATGTGACGTTGTGTGTCACTTTTGTTCACTCTGGCGGCAACAAACCGATGTACTGAGGTGCACCTTTTATCGGGATCTAAGATATATATGTCAAGTTATATTTTATATGTTAATTATTTGTTATTCATGTAGTTACACAATTTATTTAACCTGCGGCACATGATTTTATCGCTGCCCCATCGGTGTCCAGGCTTCCCACAAGCCCGGATACATGGCTTAGCCCGTGCAGCCCGAGATATTCGGCAATGCCCACGTTGAGTGTCTTGCCTACCAGAGGATCGTAGAACAGCGCCGTGCCGACACCCACCGCCGACGCCCCGGCAATCAGGAACTCCAGCGCATCGCGCACCGTGGTGACGCCGCCCTGACCGATGATCGGTACCCCGTGGGGCTTGGTAATCTGATAGACCTGCTGCACCTTCAGAAGCGCCAAGGGCTTGATGGCCGGACCGGACAGGCCGCCCTGGAAGTTTCCAAGTGTGGGTTTGCGCGTCTCCGGGTCTATCGCCATGCCCGCGAAGGTGTTGATGGCGGCGAAAGCGTCGGTGCCGGCTTCGAGACAGCGGCGTGCGTTTTCCGCGATGTCGGTCTGGTTGGGTGAAAGCTTGGTGATCAGCGGCTTTTTCGTGACCCTGCGGCAGGCCGCCACCACGCGTGCGGACATCTCCGGATCGTTGCCGAACTGCACGCCGCCTTCCTTCACGTTCGGGCAGGAGATGTTGATCTCGATGGCGTCAATCGGCGAGTCGTCGAAACGGCGCGTGACCTCGGCGTATTCCTCCAGAGTCGAGCCCGCGACGTTGGCGATGAACCGTGTCTCGCCGAAGTCCAGCGCCGGCAGGATCTTGTTGACCACGTACTCCACGCCGGGATTCTGCAGGCCGATGGCGTTCAGCAGCCCGGACGGGGTTTCGCACAGGCGGTGCGGCGGGTTGCCGAGTCGCGGCTTGAGCGTGGTGCCCTTCAGGCACACTGCACCGGCATCGCGGTTGGAGAAGCCCGCAACGCGCGTGTATTCTTCGCCGAAGCCCACGCAGCCGGACAGCAACACCAATGGCGAGTTGAATTTCAGACCGCAGAATTCGATTTTGAGTGAGTCTGGCAGAGTCTTTTGGCTATCGGGCATGTCGGCTCCGGTTGTGAAGGCGCCACCCGTTGTTAGAGGACCGGCTCATGCTGCATGTGGTGTTGTATCAGCCCGAAATCCCGCCGAACACCGGCAATATCATACGCCTGTGCGCCAACGCGGGCGTCAGCTTGCACCTGATTCATCCGCTGGGATTCGAGATCACCGAGGCCCGGGTCAAGCGCGCGGGTCTGGATTACCGCGAAATGGCGAACGTGCATGAGCACGCGGACTTGGAGAGCTTCACTAAGGATGTGGCGCCAGCGCGCGTGTTTGCCGTTTCCACCCGCGGCCGGCAGCGTTACGCGGACGTGCAATACCAGAACGACGACGCTTTGCTGTTTGGGCCCGAAACCCGCGGGCTGCCGCAAGACCTGCTCGATTCATTGCCCCCGGAACAGGTGCTGCGCGTTCCCATGCGGCCGAACAACCGCAGCTTGAATCTTTCCAACGCGGTGGCGGTGCTGGTCTACGAAGCCTGGCGGCAGCTCGGTTTTGATGGTGGAACGTGACACTTGTGCCAAGGGTGTGCCGGGTCTTCTGAAGTTTGCGCGTCAAAGGCTATTCGGCAGCCGGGTCCCGCAGTCGTGCCGGACAGTCAGGGGGTGAGGTTCCCCCATACGGCGTTTTGTGCTAAGACAAAATGCGCGCCGGATAAGAGGCATGCCAAATGCTGCCAAGATGGCTCCGGATAAGTTCGGACAAGGACAATCGGGTTTTTGCGGGCCTGATCGAGCACGTGGCCGACGGCGTGTATGTGCGCGAGAAATCCGGCCACATCGTGGATACGAATACCGCGCTGTGTGCGCTCAGCGGGTACACGCGCGCCGAGTTGGTCCGCATGCACGTGCGCGAGCTGTATGTACTCCCCGAGACCGAAATCCAGCGCCTTTTGGACGTCTCCAACGGCGCCTTTCAGGTTCGCGGCGAGTGGCAACTGAAGTGCAAGGACAATCAGAGGCTGCCGGTTGAAGTCAGCAGCGGATTCATTGGCTCGGACCGCATCATCGCGGTGATACATGACCTCAGGAAGCGTACTGCATCTGGGACCCGGCTGCATTCCGCCGAACGCTTGTTTGCCCTCATGGAAAGCGAGATTAACGATGTGCTCTTTAGCCTCTCGGTGGAATCGGAGGAACAGTATCGTTTCAAATTTGCTAACTCCGCCTTTTACCGCGCCACCGGTCTGAAGCCCCACGAAGTGGTCGGCCAGCCTGTGCAAGCAGTCATTCCCGAACCTTCGCTCGCCCAAGTTCTGAAGCATTACCGTCAAGCCATCCGTGAGAAGCGCGTGATCCACTGGGATGAAACGTCCGAGTATTCCACGGGCATCAAGCATGGGGAGGTCGTGGTGATGCCGGTATTCAATTCTCAAGGCGCGTGCACGGAACTCGTGGGCCGGGTACACGATATCACCGAACGCAAGCAGCACGAACTGGCGTTGGAACGGCAAAGGAATCTGTATGCCATGCTTTCTCAGACCAATCAAGCCATCGTGCGTCTACACAACCGTGATGACCTGTTCCTGGCCGTATGTCACACTGCCGTGCGGTACGGCCGTCTGCAGTTCGCGGCGATCAGCCTCTTGGACCCCCAAAGCCAGCAACTACGCTTGGCCGTCAAATACGGCGCGGACGCTGATTACCTGCAGTTCGCGCAGATTTTTGCCAAGCCTTCCGACGTACGTGGGCGCGGTCCGGCCGGCGAAGCCGTGCTTACCGGCCGGCACGTGGTGTGCAATGATTTCCTCAACGATCCGCGTACCCAGCCGTGGCATGAACTCGCGCGCCGGTGCGGAATCCGTGCTTCTGCCGCGTTTCCTATCCGGCTCAGCGGACAAATCATTGGAATTCTCAGCCTGTATGCGAGTACCCCGGATTTTTTTACCGAGGATATGCTGCCGACGCTGAGCGAAATGGCGGGAGATGTGTCCTTTGCTCTCGACAATTATGCGCATAGAGCTGACCGTGCACGCCTGGCACGGGAGAGAGATCAGGTATTCGCGCGCGTCGCGGACGGCTTTCTTGCGGTTAATCGGGACTGGAACCTTACTTATGTGAATGCCGCGGCCGGCCGGATCTTTGGCAGTGATTATGCGGCGCTGCTGGGTAAACAGTTGTGGAACGTGATGCCACGCGAGATTGGAGACCGGCTGCGCCAAGCCTTTCAGATATCCATGCGCCAGCAGCAACCCGCTGCGCTCGAAGTGTATTTCGATCCCTGGAAGAAATGGTATGCGGTAAATGCCTACCCATCTCAGGATGGTTTGACCATGTATTTCCGCAATATTACCGATCGCAAGCATGCCGAAGAGCAAGAGCGGATTCATCGCGGCGAGATAGACCGCATTTCACAACGTTTATTCGAGGTCCAGGAATCCGAGCGCCGCAACCTGGCGCGCGAGCTGCATGACGAAATCGGACAAAGCTTGAGCCTCATCAACATGAAACTGCAGGAGGCGGATACGCTGACAACTGAGGCAGCGCTTAAACAACTACTGAAAGAGGCTTCCGCCACTGTGATTGAGCTGGATGGACAGATCGGACAAATATCGCTGAACCTGCATCCTTCGGTGCTTGATGATCTGGGACTGTCCGCGGCGTTCCAGTGGTGCCTGCGTACCCGATTGGGAAGCGATGGCCATAAAGTCCACTTAGATGTTGAACCTGAAATCTCCCGGTTTTCGGACAACGTAGAGCGGGCAGTTTTCCGGGTATTTCAGGAAAGTGTAACCAACGCCCTGAAATACGCGGCGGCGACGCAAATCAATGTAAGGCTGGTCAGGGCAGAGGGCGGCAAGTTGCTGCTTTCGGTTTCTGACAACGGCTGCGGCTTTGACGTCGCTGCAGCCCTGCAAAATGCGCGAAATGGCAAGAGCTTGGGGTTGCTGGGCATGCAGGAGCGGGCCCGGATTTTGGGTGGCGAGGTTGCTATTCATTCAGATCCGGGTCATGGAACCAGCGTTCAATTTATAGTGCCCGGCCAAGAGCGTCCGATAGCCAAGTAGCGCCACGCCCGGACTCGAAATGCAGACGGAGTATGCCACCCGCCAGCGTTGAAACGCGCCGGTACCCATGAGATGGTTTAATGCTCCGATTTCAAGGTGCGCGCCATCAGGGCTTCGACCGCCACGCGCGGCGGCAGCTGCTCGTGCAGAACGCGATACACCTGTTCGGTGATGGGCAGGTCGACGTTCAGGTGCTTGGCGAGCTTGTGCGTGGCCGCAGCCGCGGTCACACCCTCGACCACCTGGCCGATGTTGGCTTCAATGGTTTGCCGGTCCAGTCCGTCGGCGAGCCTCAGACCCAGGCGCCGGTTGCGCGACTGATCATCGGTACAGGTCAGCACCAGATCACCCAGACCGCTGAGCCCCTGAAAGGTTTCTGCGCGTGCGCCCAGTTTCAATCCCAGTCGCGCGATTTCCGCGAGGCCGCGGGTAATCAGGGCGGCACGCGCGTTGGCACCGAACTTGAGCCCGTCGCTGATACCGCAGGCAATGGCGATGACGTTCTTGACCGCGCCGCCAACTTCCACGCCGACGATGTCGCCGGCGGTGTACACGCGAAAACTCCGGCTGTGCAAGGCTTCCGCCAGATCCTGCGCGAAGCGCGCATCGTGCGATGCGACCGTCACCGCCGTCGGCAATCCCGCTGCCACCTCGCGCGCAAAGCTTGGGCCCGAAAGCGCCGCAAGCGGCGTGTCTTTGCCGAACAGCTCGGCCGCCACTTGATGCAGCAACTGGCCGCTGTCGGGTTCAAAACCCTTGGTGGCCCATGCGAGCCGCAGGTGTTTGGGGGTGTGTGCCGCGAGGTGCTTGAGTGTGGCACGAAAGCCCTGGCTTGGAACCGACACCAGCACATCGTGCACGGCGGCGGCCAGGGAGCCGAGATCGGGTTCCACGCGCAGCGCGTCCGGGAAGGCGAAACCGGGCAGGTAACGCCGGTTGGCGCGATCCGCGATCAGCGGCTTGAGTTCTTCCGAGAACGGGGACCACAGGCGCACCGCCCGCCCGTTGCGCGCGAGGAGAATCGCGAGTGCGGTGCCCCAGGAGCCGGCTCCGAGAATTCCTATGGGCGTGGCATCGCTCACCATGCGGCACTCAGCCGGGGCTGTCCACCGCGGGCGCGGGCGCTGAGGCTGGCGGAGCGCTCGCCTGGCTGAGGCTCTGCATGTACACCAGATCGAAATTCACCGGTTGCAGCAACAGCGTGGGCATGCTGCCTTTTTGCACCAGGTCGGAAACCGCCTCACGTGCGTACGGGAACAGGATATTGGGGCAGTAGCTGCCGAGGATTGCGCCCAATTCCTGCTCGTTGAAACCATGGATGCTGAACAGCCCGGCCTGGTGCACTTCCACCAGGAACACGCTGCGGCTTTCGGCCTGCGCCTCGATGGTGATGGTGAGCACCACTTCAAAACTGTCGTCGCCGAGCTTGTTGGTGTCGGCGCGCATGTTGACCTTGACCTCCGGATTGAGCGGGGCGCTGAACACCGCCGGCGCCCGGGGCGATTCAAAGGAGCAATCCTTCATGTAGATGCGCTGCAGCACCACGTGTTGGGCAGCGTCCTGGCCATTGCCGGAGGCGGCGGGTTGGGCTTCGGTATTTTCGGACATGCGGATTCCTTTTATATGCGGGATTGCGCTGTTTCAGCCGGCCAGCAGGCGATCCAGCTCGCCACGACGTTCGAGCGCGTACAGTTCATCGCAGCCGCCGACATGCCGGTCGCCGATGAAAATCTGCGGCACGCTGCGCCGCCCGCCGCTCTTCTGCTGCATTTCCACGCGGCGCGCCGGTTCCTGGTCCACCAGGTATTCGGTATACGCGATGTGCCTGGATTGCAGCAGCGCCTTGGCGCGCATGCAGTACGGGCACACACGCGTGCTGTATACGGTCACCGGTTGCATGCGCTCAACTCCGCTCGCCGCGTTCCAGCGGCAGGTGCTCGTTCTGCCAGGCCCTGATGCCGCCCTTCAGGGTGTGCACCGCTTTGAAACCGCGCTTGATGAGTGTGGCGGCGGCTTTCTGGCTGGTTTGACCGGTGTCACAACAGATGATCACGGGTTGCTCCTTGAATTTATCCAGTTCCGCAATGCGCGTGTCCAGCTCTGCCACCGGAATGTTGCGCGCCCCAATCACATGGCCGACGCCGAATTCCGTGTGTGGACGGATATCCAGCACCGCCGCGCCCTTGTTGATCAGCAGCACACTTTCGGCCGGGCGCAGTTCGCGGTACTTGCGCAGGCGCCGCAGCAGCTCATCGCCGATGAACAGCAGGATGATAATGACGGCTGCGGCAATGAGATAGGGGTGATGGCGGATGAATTCAAGCAGCTGCGGCATGCACGAATTTGGGCTGCAAACGGGCGCGTAGTATAGCAGCCGGCTTGCAAGCCTTTGAGTAGCCGGAAGAACCTCCTAGAATCTGCCGAACTCCGCCGGAGTCGAGAAATGCCCGCCTGCCCGCCGCCGGCCTCATTGCGTGCTTTTTGCTTGCTGCTCGGCATATTGCTGCTGGCGGGTACGGTCCACGCCGGCGGCAACGACCAGACTGTCGCCCGGCAAGCGCAACTCGAGCAGCTGCGCGCACGCATCGCGGGCGTGCAAGCCAAGCTGGATCGCGAAGTCCGTGAGCGTGGCCAAGTGCAGGGGCAGTTGCGCGTCAGCGAAAACCGGATTGCGCAACTCAGCGCCGGACTGCGGCGCCTGGATAATTCGTTAGCACACGCGCAAGCGCGGCTCGACAGTCTGCAGAGCCAGCAGCAACAGCAACAAAAACGGCTGGATCAGCAACAGCAGGCATTGGCGGCGCAATTGCGCGCGGCTTACATGCAGGGTCAGGATTCGCAACTGAAACTGCTGCTGAATGCGGAGGATCCAGCCAGCATCGAACGGCTGCTGGCCTACTACCAGTATTTCAACCAGGCCCGTGCGCAGCGCATCGAGGCCGTGCGCACGCAACTCGAGGCCCTCGCGAACATCAATGCTCAGGTCCGCCAGCAGCTTCAACAACTCAAAGGGTTGCGCACGCAGCGCGCCGCAGCGCTGGCGCAGGTGGAGCAGGAGCGCAGTGCACGCCACCAGGCGCTGACCGCACTGAATGCCAGCATCCACAACCGCAACCAGCGGCTCGCGCGCATGCGCCAGGACGAACGTTCGCTGCAGGACTTGATTGCGAACCTGCAGCAAACCTTGTCGGACATCCCCGCCGATCTCGAAGGCCATCACCGCTTCGCGAGTCTGCGCGGACGGCTGCCCTGGCCGGTCGACGGCAAGCTGATCCAGGACTTTGGCGCGCCGATTGCCGGTGGCCGGTTGCGGGCCCAGGGCGACCTGATTGTCGCGCCCATGGGTACGCCGGTGCACGCGGTTGCCTACGGGCGCGTGGTGTTTGCCGACTGGTTGCCGCATTTCGGTCTGCTGGTGATCGTGGACCATGGCGACGGTTATCTCACCATTTATGCGCACAACGAGAGCGTATATGTACAAGTCGGCGACTGGGTGAAGACGGGGGAAACCGTGGCGACGCTTGGCGACAGCGGCGGCCAGAGCCAACCGGCGCTGTATTTCGAAATCCGTCACCGCAATGTCGCGCTCAGTCCGCGCGACTGGTGCCACGGCCGACTGCCGCGCGGCTGAAGCACGCCATGCTATCTTGATTGCGATTCACGGTAGGCGGTAACCGCCGGAGATTTCCCATGCTGGTGCATTTTTCAAAGTCCGCATTTTGGACCGCAGTCCTTGTTTTGGCGTTGGGTGCCACACCCTTTGCATTTGCCGCGGCACCCACCACCGTGCCTGCGGCCACGACCGCGCTGCCTTGGCAACAGGTCAAATTGCTCGCGGATGTCATGCAGCTCGTCAAGCAGGATTACGTCGCGCCCGTGGACGACACCACGCTGATCAACAGTGCCATCCGCGGCATGCTCGCAGGCCTGGATCCGCATTCCGATTATCTGGACAAGAGCGAGTTCCAGCAATTGCAAATCATCACCACCGACCGGTTCGGCGGCCTCGGCCTCGAAGTCACGCAGCAGGACGGTGCCGTGACCGTGGTGTCGCCGATTGACGGCACGCCCGCGGCCAAGGCCGGCATGCAGAGCGGCGATGTCATCCTGCGCGTCAACAATACCGCGCTGGACGGCATGCCGCTCGATCAAGCGGTGGCGCTGATGCGCGGTCAGCCGGGGACCACGGTCACGCTCCTGGTGCTGCGCCGCGGCGCATCCAAGCCGTTCAGCTTCACGCTCACGCGCGCCGAAGTGCACCTGACGAGTGTGCGCAGCCGCCTGCCGCAACCGGGCTACGGTTACCTGCGCATCAGCCAGTTCAGTGAGGACACCGCCGACGGTGTGCGCGACGCGCTCCAGGCGCTGGTCAAACAAAACCACGGTGCCTTGAAGGGCTTGGTGCTGGACCTGCGCAACAATCCCGGCGGCCTGCTGGACGCGGCGGTGGACGTGTCCGACGATTTCCTGAACAGCGGCGTGATCGTCTCGGCGCGCGGGCGTGCGCCGGAATCCAATTTCCTGCGCCATGCCACACCCGGTGACATTCTTAACGGCGCACCCATGGTGGTGCTGGTGAATGCAGGCACCGCTTCGGCCGCCGAGATCACCGCCG
Organism: Gammaproteobacteria bacterium; assembly: GCA_018971365.1. Taxonomy (GTDB): domain Bacteria; phylum Pseudomonadota; class Gammaproteobacteria; order Natronospirales; family REEB76; genus REEB76. The sequence goes on from JAGXAZ010000041.1 coordinate 9,173, forward strand.
GTGCGCTCAAGGACGATCACCGTGCACTGATTCTCGGCACCCGGACTTTCGGCAAGGGCTCGGTGCAGACCGTGATTCCGCTGCCCGAGGGCGGCGCGCTCAAGCTCACCACTTCGCTGTACTACACCCCCTCGGGCCATTCGATCCAGGCCGAGGGTATCATCCCCGACATCGTCGTGCCGGAATTCAAACTGAATGCGCCGGCCGTAGCCGAAGGCCTCACCGAAGCCAACCTTGAAGGTCATTTCGCCAACAACGCACCTGTGGCGGAAGCGCCGGGCAACTTGCGTGCTGACGAGCAGTTGGCCCAACAGGATTTTCAGCTCTATGAAGCCCTCAATGTGCTCAAGGGCCTGACGATCGCCGGCGGCAACTGACATGCGGCCTGCCGTGCTCTGGCCGCTGGCGGTCCTGGCAGCGCTTGCTCCCGTGTGGACGTGTGCCGCGCCGGCTGTGCATCCAGTGGTCGCCGTCATTATTGACGACCTCGGCAACTCGCTTGTCGAAGACCTGCATGCGGCGGAACTGCCGGGAGCGGTGGCGTGCGCGATTTTGCCGCACACGCAGTACGCCGTGACGCTGGCCGATGCCTGTCACGCGCGTGGCAAAGAGGTGCTGCTGCACCTGCCGATGCAGGCACTGGACGACGCGGCGCTGGGCCCCGGCGGCATATCGCTCGACATGACCGAAACGCAAATCCAGAACACCGTGCGCAGCGACCTGAAGTCCATTCCGTACGCGGTTGGGGTCAACAATCACGAAGGCAGTCTGATCAGCATGCACCCGGGTGATTTGGCCTGGATTATGCAGACGCTGCATGCCACGGGCGGGCTGTACTTCGTGGACAGTTACACTACCGCAGACAGCATTGCCTACCAGATCGCACGCGAGCACGGCATCCCGGCGGCGCGGCGCGACGTGTTCCTCGACGACGTCGACAGCGAAGCGGCCGTACGCTTCCAGTTCAACCGCTTGCTTGACATCGCGCGCCGCAAAGGCTTCGCACTTGCCATTGGCCACCCGCGACCAGCCACGCTCGCGGTGCTCAACGCCGAACTGCCGCGGCTCGCGGCACAGGGCATGGAACTCGTGCCGGTGTCTGTCATCATCAGGCTGCAGCAGCAGCACCCCATCCCTTGGCCCGAATCCCTGTATCCTTTACCGACTCACCCGGCGAATCTGGCCCATTGATTCAGGGCATACACGCGTAACCGCGTGTAGAAATCCATCAACATCCGGTCGTAGGATTTTATCCGCATGCTGCCTTCGCCCCAGAGCAGATAGCGGGATAGAAAGGCAATCATCGGTGCCACTGTTTTCTGCACGCGCGGATTCAGGCCCAGGGGTTTGAGCGTCATCTTCACGCTCATGGCGTGGGGGAACTGCGGCCCCATGAGGTAACGGCCCCGTTTCTGGATGATCCGGTACAGGCGATTGTCGAAAGACGCGTTGGAATGCCGGATGCCGTAGGCATGTTTCAAGGCAATGCTGCTGTCCTCGCCGTCTATCATGTGCAAGCGGCGCAGGATCGTCCGGAAGATTTTCCAGCGGCCCAGGTTTTCGCGTTCGCGGTAGCGCAGAAAATAATGGTAGAAATACTTGTAGTGCCGCACTTCATCTTCACGGATCAGCTGCGTAAGCAGGTGCAATACCGGCTCGGGGCTCAGGCGGCTCAGGGTGCTGTAATAGCTCGCGGTACCCATCTCCACGATGCAGCGCGACAGCATTTCCAGGCAGCGACTGGGTTCCAGCGCCTCAATCACGCAGTGAGCGGAAAATTCCGCGAAGAACGCCTGGTACACCTGATCCCAATCAAAGTCCGGCCAGGCGGTTTGCACGTAGCGCTTGAGCGCACAGCCGTGCTGCAATTCCTCATGCTGCCAGTGCTGCTCCAACCATGCGGTCACTTCCTCATCGCCGGCATAATACTCAATGAGATTGTGCGCGTAGGTGTCCGTGGCGGTTTCGATGAACGAGGCGGTGGTGAGGAGATAAAACAGTAGTTCCTGATCGGCGATCAGGCTGCGGTCAAGGCTCTGCCACGGGATGTCATCAAGCGTCCAGCGTTGATGGGTGGGCGAACGCCGGGACAACGGGGCAACGGGGGTCACGCGGAATATCCAGAAGTGGTGTGCCAGTGTATGCTCATCTTAGACAATTATCAGCTTGACGAATTCTTATTCTTGTCGAGTTTGGGCAAGCCGTAAGGCACCCGAGACCATCATTGTGCTCTGCTAAAATCGACGCATGGATGTCACCGCCCTGCTCGCGCCGCTGAATCCCTTGCAACGTGAGGCGGTGACCGCGGACACCGGCGCGCTGCTGGTGCTGGCAGGCGCCGGCAGCGGCAAGACCCGGGTGCTGGTACATCGCATCGCCTGGCTGATTCAGGTGCGTCAGGTGTCGCCGTTCGGCATCCTGGCGGTGACCTTCACCAACAAGGCCGCCGGCGAAATGCGCACGCGCCTCGAGCAGATGCTGGCACAGCCCTTGCGTGCCATGTGGGTGGGGACGTTTCACGGTCTGGCCCACCGGCTGCTGCGCCAGCACTGGCGTGAAGCCAGGCTGCCGCAGAATTTCCAGATTCTGGACGCGGAGGACCAATACCGCCTGCTGCGGCGCGTGCTCAAGAGCCTGGATCTGGACGAAACCCGTTATCCGCCGCGGCAGCTGCAGTGGTTCATCAATGCGCGCAAGGACCAGGGTCTGCGCGCCAAACATCTCCAGGCATCCGCCGATCCCGTTGAGCGCGAGATGCAGCGCGCCTATGCGGCTTATGAAAGCGCCTGCGAGCGCGGCGGACTGGTGGATTTTGCGGAACTCCTGTTGCGCGCGCTGGAACTGTGGCGCAATGATGCCGCACTGCTGGCGCATTACCAGCGGCGTTTTGCCCACATTCTCGTGGATGAATTCCAGGACACCAATGCCATCCAGTATGCGTGGATCAAGCTGCTGGCGGGCACGCAGGCGGCGCCGTTCGTGGTGGGCGATGATGACCAGTCCATCTATGCCTGGCGCGGCGCGCGCATCGAGAACATTCTGCGATTCGAGCGCGATTTCCCCGGCGCCCGCGTGGTGCGTCTGGAGCAGAACTATCGGTCCACCGGCATCATTCTGAAAGCCGCCAACGCGCTCATCGCCCACAACCAGACGCGCCTCGGCAAGAATCTCTGGACCAGCGGCAACGACGGCGTCCCGATCCGGTTGTACGCCGCGTACAACGAGCAGGACGAGGCGCAGTTCGTGATCGACCGCATACAGCAATGGCAGGCGCAGGGCGGCGCGCGCCGCGAGATCGCGGTGCTGTATCGCTCCAACGCCCAGTCGCGCGTGTTCGAGGAGCGCTTGCTGGCCGAACGCATTCCCTATCGGGTGTACGGCGGACTGCGGTTCTTCGAGCGCCAGGAGATCAAGGACGCACTCGCCTATCTGCGGCTCCTCGAGAACCGCGGGGATGACGCCGCTTTCGAGCGCATCATCAATTTGCCGGCCCGCGGCATCGGCGCGCGCAGCGTGGACGGGCTGCGGGAATCCGCGCGGCGCGAGCAGCAGTCACTATGGGCGGTGCTGCAAACCGTGCTGCGCAAACAGGATGCCGCGCCGCGGGTGCTGGCGGCGTTGCGCGCTTTCACCAAGCTCATAGACGACATGGATGCCGCGGTGCGTGGGCTGGATCTCCATGAACAGGTGGATCATGTGATCCACACCGGCAAACTCGTGGAACACTACCAAGCCGAAAAAGGCGAACGCGGCGAAGCGCGCGTCGAAAACCTGCAGGAACTGGTGAGCGCGGCGCGCAGTTTCCGACCCGAAGTCCTGGATGAGGGTATGACGCCACTGGCCGCGTTTCTGGCGCACGCGGCGCTCGAAGCCGGCGAAGGCCAGGCGGATGCCTGGGAGGACTGCGTGCAGTTGATGACGCTGCATTCCGCCAAGGGCCTGGAGTTTCCGCTGGTGTGCATCTGCGGCATGGAAGACGGCCTGTTTCCCCATCAGCGTTCCAGCGAGGATCACGACGGCCTTGAGGAAGAACGCCGCCTGTGCTACGTGGGTATGACGCGCGCCATGCGCGAACTGATTCTGAGCTATGCGGAAAGCCGCCGCTTGCACGGCAGCGACAGTTACGCCGTGCCCTCGCGCTTTCTGCGCGAGATTCCCTCGGAACTGATCGAGGAGGTTCGCCCGCGCGTGCAGGTAACGCGCCCGTTGACGCCGTCCAGCGCGCATCTGGACAGCGCGCCCACCGGCCTGCAGCTCGGCCAGCACGTGCAGCACCCCAATTTCGGTGAAGGTGTGGTGCTGGATTACGAGGGCAGCGGGCCGCAGGCGCGCGTGCAGGTCAATTTTCGTGCTGCCGGCGCCAAATGGCTGGTCGTGGCGTATGCCAACCTGCGGCCGGTGTGACATGCGACGTGGAACGTGCGCGGCGGCAGGCGGTTTGCTGGTATTGCTGATATGCGCGGGCGCCGCTCCGCGCGCCCGGGCCGATGCCGGAGAACTGGATCTTTTGGTGCTGGGCAGCGGTGGTTTCTCGGGCAGCAACAATCCGGGCAACAACGGTTATTACACCACCGGTCTCAGCAGCTATGCGTTCACCGGCAATCTTGGTTACTGGTTCGACGACAGCTGGGAGGCCGGCGTGGGCGCCGGGTCGGGACGTGCCCAATATCAAAGTTGCAACAGCCAAAACCTGTGTGCCAATGGCACGCAGGCAACGGTCCAGTTCACGGTGTTCGGTCGTTACAATTTCACTTCGGATTACGGCGCACAATACTCATTTACGGGTTTGCAGGTGGAACAGATAAACGCGGGTAACGCGCTCGGCAGCGTGACTGTGCTGCACCCGGTTGCCGGCTACCGGTTTTTCCTCACCGAGAATTTGTCGCTGGAACTCAGCGTCGGCGCAGGCATACCGCTTGCCGGCGATACCACGCGGTTTCCGACCACCTATGATGTACAAATGGGCCTGGTGATACCGCTTTGAAACAGCAAGGCTCGAAGATGTCCACGCACACTTTCCGCGCACGCCCGGCATCGGGGTTGCGCACACACGAGGGGATATCATGAGCGCCCACGAACAGCCTGCTGCCAAGCCGGGCGACGACCGGCTCAGCCGCGAAGCCTGGAAGCTGTTCCGCATGATGGCGGAATTCGTCGAGGGCTATGAACGCCTGGTGGCCATCCGCCCGGCGGTAAGCATTTTCGGCTCGTCGCGTACTGCTCCCGGGCATCCGAACTACGTGCTGGCCGAGCGTATCGGCCGGGCGCTTTCCGATGCCGGGTTCTCGGTGGTGACCGGCGGCGGCCCGGGCATCATGGAAGCCGCGAGCAAGGGTGCATACGCCGGCAAATCCACCAGCGTTGGGCTCAACATCCAGTTGCCGCACGAACAGACGAGCAATGCTTACCAGGATATTTCCCTGAGCTTCCGGCATTTCTTCGTGCGCAAGGTGATGTTCGTGAAATACGCCTCAGCCTACGTGGTGCTGCCGGGCGGGTTTGGCACGCTGGA
>JAGXAZ010000166.1 GCA_018971365.1 Gammaproteobacteria bacterium
CGGTTATCTCATCGGCTCGGGCTGGAAGGACTACCAAAAAACCAGCGCAGTGTGCGGCATCGAATTGCCTCCCGGCCTGAAACTCGCGGACCGACTGCCGCAGCCGCTGTTCACGCCCGCCACCAAGGCCCCCAAAGGCCAGCACGACGAGAACATCTCCTACGCGCAGGCCGAAAAGCTTCTGGGGCGCAAGCTTGCCGAGCAGGTGAGCGCCAAGGCGGTCGAACTCTACAACTACGCGGCCGCACACGCGCGGCAGCGCGGCATCATCATCGCCGATACCAAATTCGAGTTCGGGGTGGACGAAGACCACCGGCTCACGCTCATTGACGAGGCGCTGACGCCGGATTCCTCGCGTTTCTGGCCGGTGGACAGCTACCGGCCCGGCATCAGCCCGCCTTCCTTCGACAAGCAATACGTGCGCGATTACCTGGAAACGCTCGACTGGAACAAAAAGGCGCCCGGCCCGCACCTGCCCGCCGAAGTCATCGCCAAGACTGCGGAGAAATATCAGGAAGCCTGGCGGCGCCTGACCTCGTGAATCACGACAGCGCCGCACGCAAGTCGGCCATGCGCACGTTTGCCAAATTCACCTGCGCCCTGGGGTTGTCATGCCTGGGAAGCTTATTCACTGTACCTGCGCATGCCGCGGAATCCTGTCACCGGCCTTCGCCGCAGGCCCTGATCGCCTGGTACCAGCACGCGCATCCGGAAAAGCCCCTGCGCTACAGCCGGAAAGAATCCGCCATCTACCATCCCATCTCGATTCTGCGCAGCGACCAGCCTGCAGTGTACTGGACGGGTTTGGCGTGGCTCGCTCCGGAATCTGGCGCGCTGTTTGCAGTCACCTGCGCCGGCACCGTGCTGGACGGAATCCCGACCGGCGCCATCGGCAAACTCTCGCCGGGGCCCACGCTGCCCGCGCTCGGACAAAGCGTAATGTTCGTGTACGTGGACAAGGAAACCGCCGACTGCGTTCACGATGCCATTCAAATCGCGGCCTTGAAGGACAATAAAATCATTTCACTCTGGGAGCACGGCTACAACCAGGGCATGAACGTTCCCGCGTCCGGCGCTGCGCCCAGACGTTTCATCTCCGAGACCTATGCCGCGAGTTTCGGCGGCGACGGACGAACTCTCAAGATAACCGGCGTGCGTGCCGCCTATCCGTACCTCAAAGATGGCTCACAAGCCCCGGTGCCCGACGCCAGCGCGACGCTGCCGACCGAGACCTACCATTGGGATGCCGGTGCGCTGCGTTTCATCCCGGAAAAGCACTACCGGAAATCATCCGTCTGCAAACCGAATTGACGCGCGTGCTTATGGCCTGTCCTTCAGGGCATAGCGGCCGGATAAAGCCACTGACCGAGCGCGGACAACTGATCCACGAGGTAGGGGTAATAGACGGACAGCACCAGAAATCCCGCGCCGACGATGACAAATGCCAATCGGCTTCCAAGCCCCTTGAGCTCGGCATAAAACGGCGCAAAGCACAGGAACGCGAGAAAGAACGCAATCACGAAATAGAACATGGAAATCAGAAAAGCGCTCCAGGCGGAGTAGGGATTGCGCAGCAAGGAGGCGCAGGCCATGCCCATGGACAGGCCTGAGACCACCACAATGGAGTCCTTGATGCCGAGAATCAGGCTGGTGAACGGCTTCGGCACCCGGCCTTTTTCATAAGGCGCAAATGCCAGAAACAGGAATTCCGCGCCGATCAGGATCATGGAGACCGGCGTCAGCACCAGCAGGATATCCGGGCTGATGGCGCCGCTGATGTAATTCTGGAAACTCTCGTAGGCACCCTGGTGCAGATGCTGCATCATCAGGGACGCGATGAACCCCAGGAGCAGATTGATGAGCAGGCTCGAAACCGACTTGCCCACGTCCCGCACCATGGAATGGTGCAACAGCACCAGCACTTCATGTGGCGGCGGCTGTTTCTTCTTGCGGAACATTTTCCAACCCCAGCGTATTTTCTTCACGCGTATCCCCAGAATTGAAGTGCGTTCGCCCTCGCCTGCCCCGGCGCGCGCCCACGAGTTTCCCAGAAGCCGCAGCGCAGGATGCACGTTGCGCGACTAGCGGCTATGCGCCTGCGACCAGCGGCGGAAAACCCGCTGCAGCGCTTCCACGCCGTCGGTCAGCGCCGCCGGACCGGGTTGCAGGATCAGCGCGGACTTCACTTCGTGCAACTCTCCAGTGCGCACTGCGGGAATCGCCTGCCATCCGGGCCGAGCCGCTACCTGCTCAGGTCGAAATTTCTTGCCGCACCAGGAACCGAGGATAATGTCCGGCTGACGGCGAACAACTTCCTGCGAATCGGCGATGATGCGATTCTTGCCCAGCGGTTCTTTCGCCAGTTCCGGAAAAATGTCCTCGCCGCCGACGATGCCAATTAATTCCGACACCCAAGCGATGCAAGAAATCTGCGGATTGTCCCACTCCTCGAAATACACGCGCGGATGGCGCGGCAACTTCGTCGCTTCAGCACGAATTGCATCCAAGCTGGCCTGCAATTTATCAACCAATGCCCCCGCCTTGTCCTCACAGCCAATCATGCCTCCGAGCATCAGGATCATGCGCAGGATTTCCGCTACGCTGCGATGATTGAAGACGTGCACCTCGACGCCGCGGCGCACCAGTTCCGCGGCGATGTCCGCCTGAATGTCGGAGAAGCCCAGCACCAGATCCGGCCTGAGTTCCAGAATTTTTTCGATCTTGGCGCTGGTGAAGGCCGACACCTTGGGTTTCTCCCGGCGCGCTTCGGGCGGGCGCACGGTGAAACCGGAAATGCCGACAATGCGCCGCTGCTCGCCCAGCAGATACAGCGTCTCGGTGGTTTCCTCGGTGAGGCAGACGATGCGTT